>VBDE01000086.1:0-4048 GCA_005883665.1 Betaproteobacteria bacterium | reverse complement strand
CAGAACGACTTTCGCCCCGAGACTTGCCAGACGCTCGGTCGCCGGGTTGGCGGTGAGATCGGAACCGCTCACCTGATAGCCCAGGTTGAGCAGCACCTCGGCGATACCGCTCATTCCGCTACCGCCGATGCCGACAAAATGAATTCGCTTGACCTTATGCTTCATCGGACAAGCTCCGCGCAAGCCATCGCGACCGCCGACGTGGCGTCGGGCCTGGCAAGGGAGCGGGCGCGCCTGGCCATGTCACCTAGCCAAACGCGATCGAACCGGGCTAGCAGCCCCGCGAGCCGCTCGGCGCTGAGCTCGCTTTCCGGCACGAGGATCGCGGCCCCCGCGTCGGCGAGAAAGCGCGCGTTGGCCGTCTGGTGGTCGTCCACCGCGTGCGGGTAGGGAACCAAGACGCTCGCTACGCCGGCCGCGGCGATCTCCGCGACCGTGGTCGCTCCGGCGCGGCACACGACGAGGTCCGCCTCTGCATAGGCCGCGGCCATGTCCTCGATGAAGGCGGGCGTCTTCGCGGATACGCCGGCTGCGGAATAGGCCTGCCGCAGCGCATCGACATGCTGCGCGCCCGACTGATGGGTCACGAGCGGCCGCGGCTGGCCGGTAATGAGTGCAAGGGCCCGGGGGACGACGTCGTTGAGCGCCTTGGCACCGAGACTGCCGCCGACGACAAGCACGCGAAGCGGGCCCGAGCGCTCAGCGTAGCGATTCTCCGGGGCTGTAATCGCTGCGATCTCCGGCCGCACCGGGTTGCCGGTCAACGTTGCGCGTTTGAGCGCTCCGGGAAATGCGCACAAAACCCGGTCGGCGACTCCGGCAAGTACTTTATTGGCAAGGCCGGGGATCGAGTTCTGTTCATGAACCACGAGCGGCCTCCCGAATAACGCCGCCATCATCCCGCCCGGAAACGAGATATAGCCGCCCATGCCGAGGACCACGTCCGGGCGATGCGCGAAGATCGCGCGAGCGCTTTGCCAGAAAGCGACGAGCAGCCTGAGCGGCAGGAGAAATAAGGCAACCGCCCCTCTGCCGCGCAGGCCCGAAAAATTGACCCACTCCATGTAGTAGCCGTGCTTCGGGACCAGGGTCGCTTCCATGCCCGTCTTCGTCCCGAGCCACACCACGCGCCAGCCGGCTTCGCGTAGATGGTCGGCCACGGCGAGACCGGGAAAGACATGTCCCCCCGTTCCACCCGCCATGATCATGATGGTTCGCGCCATGATGGCTTCACGCCGCAGTCCCTCGCATCAGCTGCCGGTTCTCCCAATCGATTCGCAGCAGCACCGCGAGCGCCAGGCAATTCGCGAGCAGGCCGCTCCCGCCGAAACTCATGAGCGGCAGGGTGAGGCCCTTGGTGGGCAGAACGCCCATGTTCACGCCCATGTTGATGAACGATTGCACCCCGAACCACACCCCGATCCCTTGAGCGACCAGCGCCGGGTACGGGCGCTCCAGGGCCACCGCCTGGCGGCCGATGGCGAATGCCCGTAGCACCAGCCACGAAAAGAGCGCGATTACCGCGATCACCCCCACAAATCCCAGCTCTTCGCCGATCACGGCGAGGAGAAAGTCGGTATGCGCTTCGGGGAGATAGAGGAGCTTCTCGACGCTTGCCCCCAATCCGACGCCGAACCATTCGCCGCGGCCGAATGCGATCAGCGCGTGCGAAAGCTGGTAGCCGCGGCCGAACGGATCCGACCAGGGGTCCATGAAGCCAAAAATCCGCTGCATGCGGTACGGGGAAGACAGGATCAGTCCGACGAAGCCCGCGGCCATCATCACGAGCAAACCCGCAAACCACTTGCCGTTCATGCCGCCGAGGAACAGGATCCCCGTGGCAATCGCCGTGATCACCACGAAAGCGCCGAAATCGGGCTCTCGCAGCAAGAGCCAGCCGACCACCAGCATCACCGCAAACATCGGGAGAAGGCCCCGCTTGAAGCTGTGCATCAGGGCGAGCTTGCGCACCGTGTAGTCGGCCGCATAGAGAACGACGAACAGCTTCATGAATTCGGAGGGCTGAAGCTTTACAATCCCGAGCGAGAGCCAGCGCCGCGCGCCATTGACTTCTCGGCCCAGTCCAGGAGCGAGCAGCAGGGCGAGTAGCGCGATACCGAGTACGAAAAGCCACGGCGCGGCCTGCTGCCAGAGCCGCACGGGCACCTGAAAAGCGAGCATCCCCACGAACATGCTCGCGGCGAGAAACAGAGCGTGTCGCTGGAGGAAGTATGCGGAACTTCCTCCAGTGAACTTGCTCGCCTCGGCCATCGCGATCGAAGAGGAATACACCATCACCATGCCGAGCGTAAGCAGGAGGAGCGCCGCCCACAGCACGCCGCTGTCGTATTCGGCAAGCGGCGCTCGACCCGGGCTAATGCTTCGCAGCATCAATGACTCTTTCCACCGCCAGGCGAAACACTTCTCCCCGATGCCTGTAGTCACGGAACATGTCGAAGCTCGCGCAGGCGGGCGAAAGCAGCACTGCATCGCCGGGGCGCGCCGCTTGCGCGGCCAGCGCCACCGCCTGGTCCATGGATGCGGCGCGTCGGATCGGGACGCCTGCGCCCGCGACCGCTGCTTCGATCAACGGCGCGTCGCGGCCGATCAGCACGAGTCCGCGCGCCGAGCGTTCCATGGCGTTTTTCAGCGGGGAGAAGTCCTGCCCCTTGCCTTCGCCTCCGGCGATGAGAACCAGCTTCGTGTCGCCCTGCGCGAGCCCTGCGAGCGCAGCAACCGTCGAGCCGACGTTGGTGCCTTTGGAATCGTCGTACCAGCGCACCCCATCCGCTTCCCCGATCAGCTCGACGCGATGCGGCAGCCCTTTGAACTCGCGCAGCGCCGCAAGCAGAGGCTGGAGCGGCAATCCGAGCGCGCGGCACAGTGCGAGCGCCGCGAGCGCATTGGCGGCGTTGTGCAGTCCCGCAAGCCTCATTTCCCGCACCGCAAGGAGTGCATTTGCGCCTTGCGCGAGCCACAGCTCGCCGCCGCGCTCGAGCACACCCCAGTCCTCCGCGCGCCGTGGGGCGTCGAGGCCGAAGGTGCTCGTCTTCCGGCCGGGCAGCGCCATTGCGAGGCTGCGCGGGTCATCCCGGTTGAGCACCTGGATGCCGTCGCCTGAAAAGACCCGCGCCTTGGCGCGGGCGTAATCGTCGATGCCGCGGTAACGGTCAAGATGGTCTTCGGTGATGTTGAGGACCGCGGCTGCGTCTGCCGCAAGCGAGGTGGTCGTCTCGAGCTGGAAGCTGGAGAGCTCGAGAACCCACAAGCCCGCGTCACGCCCTGTATCCTCGCGGCGCATGAGTGCGTCCAGCACCGCCGGCCCGATGTTTCCTGCGACCTCGCAGTCGACCCCCGCGGCTCTCGCCATCGCGCCGGCGAGCGAGGTCACGGTGCTCTTGCCGTTGGTGCCCGTCACGGCGACGATCGGCGGGTGACGCTCCGGGAGTGCCTGTGCGAACAGCTCGATGTCGCCCAGGACCTCCGCGCCCGCATCGAGCGCGCGCCGCACGGCAGGCTCATGGGCGGGCACGGCCGGCAGCGAGCGCCTGAGCTCGGCAAGTCGCGGCGGTGCGGCACGCGTGTCCGCGACGCGCACGCCGGCGCCCCGTCGCGCGAGCCACTTCGCCATCGATAGACCCGTGTCACCCAAACCGAGCACCAGCACCTTTCTGCCTGCGAGATTCACCGCAGCTTCAAAGTGGACAGACCGAACAGGACCAGCATCATGGTGATGATCCAGAACCGCACGACGACCTGCGACTCCTTCCACCCGGAGAGCTCGTAGTGGTGATGAAGCGGCGCCATTCGGAAAATGCGTTTGCCGCGGCTCCACTTGAAATAGAGCACCTGGAGCATCACCGAAACCGTCTCGGCGACGAACACGCCGCCCATGATGAAAAGCACGATCTCCTGGCGGACGATGATCGCGACCGTGCCAAGCGCCGCGCCCAGCGCGAGTGCGCCCACGTCGCCCATGAAGACGTCCGCCGGGTAAGCGTTCCACCAGAGGAATCCCAGACCCGCGCCGACGAGCGCGCCGCAGAAA
>VBDE01000271.1 GCA_005883665.1 Betaproteobacteria bacterium | reverse complement strand
TTGTCGGTGACGAAGACGATCACGTGGTCCTCGGCGAGCACCACGGTGTCGTGATGGGCCATGATCACCTTGTCGCCGCGCACGATTGCAGCGATTGCAGCGCCCTTGGGCAGGTCGATTTCCTCGATTTTCCGGCCGACCAAGCGGCAGGAGTTAAGATCCCCATGCACCACGGCCTCGAGCGCCTCGGCCACGCCGCGGCGCAAGCTGTGTACCCGGGTAACGTGGCCGCGCCGCACGTGCGCGAGCAGCGTGCCGATGGTTGCCTGCGCCGGTGAAATCGCGATATCGATCTGACCGGCCTGCAGCAGATCGACGTAGGAGCGCCGGTTGATGAGCGCGACTACGCGGCGCGCGCCCATGCGCTTCGCAAGCAGGCAAGACATGATGTTGTCCTCGTCGTCATTGGTTACGGCAACGAAGAGGTCCATATCGGAGACGTTTTCGGCCTCCAGGAGTCCTTCGTCCGTGACGTCTCCCTGCAACACGAGCGCCCGATCGAGGCGTGTGGAGAGTATTTCGCAGCGTCTCTTGTCGTATTCGATGATCTTGATCGCGTAGTCGCTCTCGATCGCCCGCGCCAGGCGCAATCCGATGTTACCGCCCCCCGCGATCATGACCCTTTTTACGGCTTGGTCCATGCGCCTCAGCTCGTGCATGACTTGGCGGATGTCTTTCGTCGCGGCGAGACAAAATACCTCGTCACCGGCCTGCACCACCGTATCGCCCTCGGGCAGAATCGGGCTGTCACCGCGAAATATGGCGGCGATGCGCGTGTCAACGGACGGAATGTGCTTCCTGAGGTCCTTCAGGGGATGACCGACCAAGGGACCGCCTTGGAATGCACGCACTGCGACCAAGCTCACTTTGCCGTGGGCAAACTCGAGCACCTGCAGCGCTTCGGGAAACTCGATGAGCTTGACGATGTAGTCGGTCAGGATCTGCTCCGGGCAGATTGCCAAATCCACGTCAAAGCAGTCCGGGCCGAGCACGCGCTCGTTGGAAAGATAGTCGGTGGCGCGCAGGCGGACGATGCGGGTTGGAACGTTGAATAACTGCTGCGCCAGCTTGCATGCGACTAAATTGGTCTCGTCGCTTTGCGTTACCGCAATCATCATGTCGCAGTCCTCGATACCCGCCTCGACCAGTACGGAGGGGTGCGCGGCGCTGCCGAGCACTGTCCGCAAATCCAGGCGGTCCTGGAGGTTGCGTAGTCTCGTGCCGTCGACATCCACCACCGTGATGTCATTGGCTTCGGACACCAGGCTTTCGGCGACCGATGAGCCAACTTGGCCAGCGCCGAGAATTACGATTTTCAAGGCGGAAATCCGTGCGAAAAGGCACGCATTTTATGCCGAACTTGTATCGGAGTCAGTCTTCTTTTCGCCCGGCGAGAATGCCGAGCGCTTTCAACTTGCGGTACAAGTGCGTGCGCTCGAGACCGCTTCGTTCGGCAACGCGCGCAATAGAGCCGTTCACCTGTGCAAGATGATGCTCGAAGTAGGTTCGCTCGAAGGCCTCGCGGGCCTCGCGCAGGGGGAGATCGAGCGACAGGTCGGTCTCCGCGGCACGGCGTGCGAATTGCGGCAGCACTCGTTCCGCGTCCGCGACACCTATCTCCTCCTCTAAGCTGGTGAGCGCCAAGTTACGCACCGCTGCGGCGAGATCCTCGAGGTTACCCGGCCAGGCGAAATAGCGCAGTACGTTGAGAGCCCCGGTGGAAAAGTTTCGCGGCGGACAAAAGCGTGTTTCCACCAACTGGGCAAGCATGAGGGTTGCGATCTCAGGGATGTCCTCCGGATGTTCACGCAGAGCCGGAAGCGCGATGACGATTCCCGCGAGCGCTTGCATCAAGGCCGCGTCAAAACCCTGCGATTCCACCAGGTGCTTCGGCTCCTCTGCTGTGAAAGACACCAGCTGCACGTTGCTCTTTTCCGCGCGTGCTGCGAGAAACGCCAGGTGTTTCTGCTGGTTCCTGGACAGCATCGCGAGTTCCCCGACGAACAGCACGCCGCTGGAAACCTGCTGCAACAGATCCTGAGACACGTCGTTAAGCGCGTGCGCCGCATCGATCCAGGGCGCATTGGGCTGCTGAAGATAGCGGGCGTAGAGCTCAGGCATCACACCTCTTTCGCCGCGCATCAGCACCGCTGTGCCAGCGGCAGAGATCCTCGCCAAGCGCTTCTTCAGTTCGGTGATGATCATCGAGCGGCCGAAATTCGCGATGCTGAGCGGCATCACCGCGCGCGACTCGCCTGCGCGCAGCGCACGCTTCACGGTCGCGAGCAGCTTCTGCAGCGCGATCGGCTTTTCCAGGAAATCCATTGCGCCGATGCGGGTTGCCTCCACCGCCGTGTCGATGGTGCCGTGACCCGACATCATGATCACTGGCATGGTGAGCTGGCCCCCGGTTGCCCACTCCTTCAGGAGCGTAATACCGTCCGCGTCGGGCATCCAAATATCGAGCAACACGAGGTCCGGCCTTCTCTGCGCACGCAGCGAGCGCGCCGCGGTGGCATTCTCGGCAAGCTGCACCGAGTGTCCTTCGTCGGAGAGGATTTCCGACAACAGCTCCCGGATTCCGACTTCGTCGTCAACGACCAGTATCTGTGCCATGGTCGATCAAGCCGCAAGCGGAAGCGAAATCCGCACCGCCGCGCCGCGACCCCCTTCTTTCCCCGTGCGGTTTTCTATCCGAACGGTTCCGTGATGTTCGTCGATGATCCGTTTCACGATCGCTAGCCCCAGTCCCGTCCCTTTGGGCTTGGTTGTGACATAGGGCTCGAATGCTCCGTTGATGATGGCCTCGGGGAAGCCGCAACCATTGTCGCTGATCCGAAGCCACACTTGGCCGCCCGAGAGCTCGGTCGACACGTCGATTTTCGGGTCGCTACTTCCGAAAAGCGCATCCTGAGCATTCTGCAGCAGATTGTGGATTACCTGCCGCAGACGGTCGGGGTCACCGCGCACCAGAGGAATGTTCTTCTGGAGGTTGGCTTGAATCCGGGTTCCGGACTGCTCGTACAAGGCCAGCACCTCAGCGACGAGGCGGTTCAGATCCAGTCCGCCCAGTTGCGGCAAGGGGGTGCGGGCATAGTCGCGGAAATCGTCCACCATGTTCTTCATGGCGGTGACCTGTGCGACGATGGTCTCCGTGGCGTGGTCGAGCGCCCGCGCCGCCTCAGGCGAAAGTTTGTCGCCGAGTTTCGCCTGCAGTCGCTCGGCGGCGAGCCGGATCGGCGTGAGCGGATTCTTGATCTCGTGAGCGAGCCTGCGCGCGACCTCGCCCCAGGCGGTCGCGCGCTGCGCCGCGATCAATTGCGTGACGTCGTCGAATACGACGACGTAGCCACCCCCACCCGTCTCGGGCAGCGGCGAACCCCTTACGAGAATCACCGCCCCACGCTCACGCATCTCGATCTGCTGCTGCCACGCGGTTCCCCTGTGTTGTTCGAACTCCGCCTGCAACATGCGAGCAAATTCGGCGAGCGTATGCCAATTCTCGAGCTTAAGTCCAATCAGGGCGGCAACGTCCTCGTACAAGATGCTGCCTGCCCCGTTGTTTGCAATTCGGAGGA
>VBDE01000270.1 GCA_005883665.1 Betaproteobacteria bacterium | reverse complement strand
GCCGGTGCTGAGAAAGAGGCGCTCGGCCAGCTCGCGGTCATAGGTGGTGAGCACGCCGAGACTGTACTGAAACACGTTCGGACCGTTCAGATAGGTGCTCAGAGTGGGCCTGACCTGAAACACATTGAAGCCGGTGTCCTGGCTCCTGAAGCCGATGTAATTGCCCTCGCCCCCGTAGAGAACCCTCGCCTGGGTCGGTTCCTCGAGCGCGGCCATCAGGTCGGCTTTGTCCTTTTCGGAATACGAAGACGGGGCGGCGTAGCGGATGGAGGCGGACTCGGCGAGCTCGCTTCGCGTCAGCAGGCCGTTGAAGTAGCGATTGAGCTTGCGCAGATCGGTGAACTCATAGGTCGCCACGGGCAGGCCGTTGGTCGTGTAGGTGACGCGGATTTCGGTGGTCTCGAGGGGAGCGAGCAGCAGCGCCGTCCTTGCCGCGCGACCGACCGCGCGGCTCATCTGGGAGATGCGGCTGTTGGTGAGCGTCAGCGAAAGGCGCGCGTTCGGCTCCATGCGGATGCGAACGTCCTTGAAGTCCTGCCGGAAGAGCGCCGCGTACATGCGCTTCCTGTAGCTTGCGTCGCGCTCCCACTGCGCAAGCGTCGGCCGGGGGATCACTTTCGCGTAGGGCTCGGGTTCCGCGGTCTTCGGTATCCATTCCTTTTGCTCGAGCGGTATCGAAATGTAGGCGGCGGCTCCCGCCACGCCGCGCTGGTTCGAAACCGCCGCAGTCATCCAACCGAGTCGATACTCGATCGCGCCGGACATCCCGTGCCGGCGCCCGCCCACGTGGGTTTCCTCGGCGAAAGGAAAATTCCTGTAGTCGCTCGCGTCGTACTCCGAAACGAGCGACCAGTTCCCCGCCCATGAAGGCGCGTAGCGGAGACCGCCGAACGCTCCATCGATCTGCTGGCGCCCGTAGCCCAGCGTGATTTGCGCGTCGCCCAGGGTCTTGGTCGCCGCGGCGAACTGCCGCGGGAAGAGGCTCGTTCCGAAGGGATCCTGAGCACCGACCGCGACCGAGGGCCACCAGCCTTCTTCGCTTATGAGACGAATCTTGAACCCTGCGCTTCTGTCCTTGTAGGCCCCGTAAGCCGCTCCGAAACCGGTGCTCGTTTCAGTACGGAATCCGGGAACGCCGCTGATTCGCGTGACTGCAAGGTTGGTTTCGAGCCAGGGAAGCAGCGTCGCGTTCGCCGAAAGATCGAAATACGGCCGCGCGTAAGCCATGCCGAAGCGCAAGGTTCCGTCGGGATTGAAGCGGGCATCGGGCATGTTGATGAGCCCGGTCGGACCCGCGATCGCGAAGGAGGACAGGCCCCACGCGATCACGCCCATCCAACACGCTGGAAAACGGCGCATAGCCCCTTGCCAGATGGAACGGTCCCATCTCCGAAACGCAGCGAGCGCGGGACCGAGTGCCCGCGCTCGCCGTGACTTCGCGTTCCCGCGACTCTACCAAAAAAACAAAACCCTGCCAGGGTTGCCCCGGCAGGGTTCCGCGAGTACTGGGTCTGGAAACCGCTTAGTGGCTGCTGGGGTTCTGACTCGCCGCGGCAACGCCCGCCACCACCGCCGCAACCGTGGCCACGGTGCCCGCTGTAGCACCCGCCGCGCTGCCGGCCGCACCGCCGCCTGCACCCGCGGATGCGCCACCCGCCTGTGCCATCGCATTGCCCGCGAGCAGTGCAAAGAAAATCATCGCAACCAGTTTTTTCATGAGCTCTCCCCTATATAGAAAGAAACCACAAAGAAAGGTAAATCCGTTGGGTGCCCGCACCTTAGCACATCCCGTCAGGCCCCTGCAACACGCGCCTGTCCAGGGGACCTCTCGCGTAAACACCGCGAGCCCTCGCTTATTCCCGGCCTTGGCGCCCCGGCGGGTTCGAGGACACCGAACCGCGAATGAAGGGCGAATCATGGAGGTTTAGCGTTACACTTTAATGACTTGGGGGCTATCTTCTCTCCGTTTCCCGATACGGACCCCCCGGCAGCCCGCAAAATTGAATAGCGCAAAACTGAATACGCCGACACTCGCAAAAAAAGCGTACACCCCGATCGCGGCTGTGGGTTTCTTCATTGCAGTCGTGGGTGCAACGCATTTCCTGCACGGCCGCATTTACTACCCTCACGTGGTGGTGGAAGCTCAGGAAAACGTCAGGCTCGAGTTCCTGCAGCAGGGTCTGCTCAAGAACGAAGCTTGTCAGTCTGCCGTCGCTACCATCGCCGACGCCATCCGGGCCAGCTGCCCCGCCTGTCGCGTGGCGGTACGGCAATGCGCCGGAAAGCTCGAACCCGCCTACGAGAAGCTGCTCTCCGAAGATCCGATCGAAATGCCGAGCTCGCGCCTGCCCCGCGGAGTCGTGACTTACATATCGGACAACAAGGCGCTCGCTCTTGCCGCCTGCCGGGAAACGGAACGCTTGACGGGCGCAAACGGGGGAGTTCCGGCCACCTGCTTTGCGCCCGACACCAAGCGTCCGTTTCCGGTGAAGCCGCAGCGTTTCGAATCCGGGCAAGTCTTCTCAGGGCTCATGATCCTGTTGCTGACCGGATTGATTTCCGTTTTCGTGGGTCACCTGATCGTGCGCTACGAGGCGCTCCACGCACGGTGGAGCCACGACCCCGCCCACACGGGTCCCCAGAAATTCCATGCGGCGCCCACCCCGCGCATCGGCGGCCTGGAGGTGATGGCCGGGCTTTTCGTATCGGGAGCGGTCCTGCTCGCGATCGAGCCGATTGCATCGAGCGAGCAATTCGGCTATCTGCTCCTCGCGAGCCTGCCCGCGTTCCTGGGAGGGATCACCGAAGACGTCACCAAGAACGTGGGACCCCCGACCCGGCTCCTGCTCACCATGCTCGCCGCGGCATTCGGCGTGTGGCTGCTGGGCGCGGTCATCCCGCGACTCGATATTCCCGGCTTCGATACCCTGCTCAAGTGGGCGCCGTTTGCGATTGCGTTCACGATGTTCGCGGTCGGCGGCGTCGCCAACTCGATCAACATCATCGACGGGTACAACGGCCTGGCGGCGGGTCACGCGGTCATCGTGCTCGCCGCCATGGCCTGGGTTTCAGCTCTGGTCGGAGACGACTTCGTCTTCACCTCCGCGCTCGCGATGATCGGCGCCTTGCTCGGGTTTCTGGCCTGGAACTACCCGAAGGGAAAGATCTTCCTC
>VBDE01000269.1 GCA_005883665.1 Betaproteobacteria bacterium | reverse complement strand
CTTCGCCCAGCTCCCGGAAAAGGTGCGACTCCGGGGAACGACCGGCCTCGAGCCGGCGCAGCTCCGCGCGGTAGCCCGCAAGGAGCGCGAGACGCTGGTGCGGTTGCAGATCGCCTTCATCGGCGAAATCGTCCGCCGTGCGCGCGAATCGGTAAATAACCGACACGGGGTGGCGCAGCGCCGCCGGAAGCAGCACGGAAGCGACCGGAAAGTTTTCGTAATGACCGAGCGACATTGCCCTATTTTTCAAAGGGTTTCAGCCTTCTTGGGCTGACAGTATAGGAGGCTTTGCGGTAGAATGGCACGCGCATTGCCCGCGAAGGTGGCGGAATTGGTAGACGCACTGGATTTAGGTTCCAGCGCCGCAAGGCTTGGGGGTTCGAGTCCCTTCCTTCGCACCAAGGAACAGGGTTTTCGGGAATGCAAACGAGCATCGAAGCGTTAAGCAGGCTGGAACGGAGGCTCAACATGGCGGTTCCGGCCGAGCAGATCGACCGCGAAGTCGAGCAACGGCTGCGCAAGCTCTCGCGCACCGTGCGCATGGACGGCTTTCGCCCGGGCAAGGTTCCGCTCAAGATCGTCGCGCAACACTATGGGCCGCAGGTACGGTCGGAAGTGATCGGCGACGCTGTGCAAAAAGCGTTTTCCGAAGTGGTCCAGGAGCAGAAGTTGAAGGTCGCCGGGTATCCGCGCATCGAACGCAAGGAGGGGGGCGACGGGAAACAGCTCACCTTCAGCGCCACTTTCGAGATCTACCCGGAGGTAAAGCTCGGCGATTTGTCGGCAAAGACGATTCAGCGACCCACCCACGCGGTGGACGATGCGGACGTCGACCGCACCGTTGAGATCCTTCGAAAGCAGCGCGCGAGCTGGGAAGCCGTGACGCGTGCCTCGGAAACGGGTGACCGCGTCACCGTGGATTTCACCGGCCGCATGGACGGGAACGAATTTCCCGGGGGCACGGGTATCGGGGTGGCCGTGGTGCTCGGCGAGGGCCGCATGCTGCCCGAGTTCGAGGCCGGTCTCACTGGCGTCAGCGCGGGTGAGCGGAAGACTTTTCCGGTGGTGTTCCCCGCGGGCTACCCGGGCAAGGAAATTGCCGGAAAGAGCGCGGACTTCGAGGTCAGCGTGCAAAAAGTCGAGATGCCGAAGCTCCCGGCGATCGATGCCGAATTCGCGAAATCGCTCGGCGTGGCCGACGGCGACATCGCGAAAATGCGCGATGAGGTCAGGGCGAACGTAGAGCGCGAGGTCAAGAAACGCGTGGAGGGAGAGGTCAAGCAGAAGGTCATGCAGGCGCTCATCGACTCGGCGACGCTCGAGCTGCCGAAGTCGCTCGTGGAAATCGAGATGCAGCGCATGGTGCAGCAGACGCGCGCGGACCTCGAGGCACGCGGCGTCAAGCTGGAAAGGCTGCCCGTGAAGCCCGAGGCGCTCGAGGGGGGCGCGTGATGCTGGGACTCATCCTCGGCGAGCTCGTCAAATCGCACGAGCTCGGCGCCAAGCCCGAGCAGGTGCGCGCGCTGGTGACCGAGCACGCCCAGACCTATGAGCAGCCCTTCGAAGTGGTAAGATGGGTCTATTCGGAGCCGCAGCGTTTGAACGAGTTCGAGGGTCTTGCGGTCGAGTCGAACGTCGTCAACTGGGTTCTCGAGCATGCCAAGGTGAAGGACAAGTCGATCAGCTTCGACGAACTGATGGGAGCCGCCGCGTGAGTCAGGATCCGCAAGGCCTGGGCCTGATTCCCATGGTCATCGAGCAGAGCGGGCGGGGCGAGCGCGCCTACGACATCTATTCGCGCCTGCTCAAGGAGCGCGTCGTCTTCCTCGTCGGTCCGGTCAACGAGATCTCCGCCAATCTGATCGTCGCGCAGCTCCTCTTCCTCGAGTCGGAAAATCCCGACAAGGACATCTTCTTCTACATCAATTCTCCGGGCGGGTCGGTGTCGGCGGGGCTCGCCATCTACGACACGATGCAGTTCGTCAAGCCCGATGTCTCCACGCTATGCGTCGGGCAGGCGGCCAGCATGGGCGCGCTGCTGCTCGCCGCGGGCGACAAGGACAAGCGCTTCTGTCTGCCGAACTCGCGCGTGCTCATCCATCAGCCGATGGGCGGCTTCCAGGGTCAGGCGTCCGACATCGAAATCCACGCTAAGGAGATCCTCTACCTGCGATCGCGCCTGAACGAGATCATGGCGAAGCACACCGGCCAGAGCGTGGATCGCATCTCGCGCGACACCGACCGCGACAACTTCCTTTCCGCGGAAGAGGCCGTGAAGTACGGGCTCGTCGACAAGGTGCTGACTTCGCGGGCCGAAGCGGCAGCAGCGGCGGCGGCGGCTTGAAGGGGGACCCATGACCGAAAAAACCGGCGGCGAAAAACTTCTCTACTGCTCCTTCTGCGGCAAGAGCCAGCACGAGGTGAGGAAGTTGATCGCCGGGCCGTCGGTGTTCATCTGCGACGAGTGCATCGAGCTGTGCAACGACATCATCCGCGAGGAAAGCGCCGCGGACAAGGGCGGCAAGCCCTCCAAATCCGACCTGCCGACGCCCCGGGAAATCTGCGGAATCCTGGACGAGTACGTGATCGGGCAGGAACTCGCCAAGAAGATCCTTTCGGTCGCGGTGTACAACCACTACAAGCGCCTGAAGCACCTCTCGAAGAACGACGAGGTCGAGCTCGCCAAATCGAACATCCTCCTCGTCGGCCCCACCGGATCGGGCAAGACGCTGCTCGCGCAGACGATGGCGCGCCTCCTGAACGTTCCGTTCGTGATCGCCGACGCGACAACGCTCACCGAGGCGGGCTATGTCGGCGAGGACGTGGAGAACATCATCCAGAAGCTGCTCCAGAACTGCGACTACGACGTCGACAAGGCGAAGCGCGGCATCGTCTACATCGACGAGATCGACAAGATTTCGCGCAAGTCCGATAACCCTTCGATCACCCGGGACGTTTCCGGCGAAGGCGTGCAGCAGGCGCTGCTGAAACTGATCGAGGGGACGATCGCGTCGGTGCCGCCTCAGGGCGGCCGCAAGCATCCCAACCAGGACTTCGTACAGGTGGACACCACGAACATCCTTTTCATCTGCGGGGGAGCGTTCGACGGCCTGGAAAAGATCATCCGCAGCCGCTCCGAAAAGAGCGGCATCGGCTTCGGTGCGGACGTAAGAAGCCTGAAGAACGGCAAGGATATCAGCGAAATCCTGAGGACCGTCGAACCGGAAGACCTTATCAAGTACGGGCTTATTCCCGAGTTCGTAGGGCGGCTGCCGGTCGTGGCGACGCTCGTGGAACTCGACGAGCAGGCATTGATCCAAATACTGACGGAGCCGAAGAACGCCCTCATCAAGCAATATCAGAAGCTGTTCGGCATGGAGGGAGTGGATCTGGAAGTGCGGTCGCAGGCGCTACAGGCAATCGCCAAAAAAGCCTTGGCGCGGAAGACCGGGGCACGGGGCCTGCGTTCGATCCTGGAACAGGTGCTGCTCGACCTCATGTTCGATCTTCCGACGATGGAGAATGTGAGCAAAGTCGTGGTGGACGAGAACACCATTATCGGCGAGGGCAAGCCTCTTCTCATCTACACCGAACCGCCGAAGGTGGCGGGCACGGCTTGAGCGACGGCTGTCGTCCCCGGCGGGGGCGCGGCTTGAACGGGGGCGCACCGCCCCAATGTAGCCGTTGATCCTTTTTTCCGGGAAAGCCATGTCAAACGAGATCGCATCCGCACCGAACCAGTATCCGCTGCTTCCGCTGCGGGACGTGGTCGTGTTCCCGCACATGGTCATCCCGCTCTTTGTCGGACGGCCAAAGTCGATCAAGGCGATGGAAATCGCGATGGAAGCGGGCAAGAGCATCCTGCTCGTTGCACAGAAATCCGCGGCCAAGGACGAGCCCACCGCCGAGGACCTGTACAAGATCGGCTGCATTTCGAACATCCTGCAAATGCTCAAACTCCCCGACGGCACCGTCAAGGTGCTGGTGGAAGGCAGCCAGCGCGCCCGGATCCAGAGCATCGATGATATGCGCAGCCATTACGTTTCCGAGGCCACGGCCGTTCCGGCCGACGCGGGAGACGTCACCGAGATCGAGGCCATGCGCCGGGCGCTGATCGCTCAGTTCGACCAGTACGTGAAGCTGAACAAGAAAATCCCGCCTGAGATCCTCACTTCGCTTGCGGGAATCGAAGAGGCCGGGCGGCTGGCGGATACGATCGCCGCGCATCTGCCGCTCAAGCTCGAGCAGAAGCAACAGGTGCTGGAGATGTTCGAGGTCAAGGCGCGCCTCGAGCATCTGCTTTCGCAGCTGGAAACGGAGATCGACATTCTCCAGGTCGAGAAGCGCATCCGCGGCCGCGTCAAGCGGCAGATGGAGAAGAGCCAGCGCGAGTACTACCTGAACGAGCAGGTGAAGGCGATCCAAAAGGAGCTCGGCGAAGGCGAGGACGGCGCCGATCTCGAGGAAATGGAAAAGCGCGTCAAGGCCGCGCGCATGCCCAAGGAGGCGCGCAAGAAGGCCGAAGGCGAGCTGAAGAAGCTGCGTCTCATGTCGCCCATGTCGGCCGAGGCAACGGTGGTGCGCAACTACGTCGAGACGCTCGTCAACCTCCCATGGAAGAAGCGCAGCAAGATCTCGCGCGACATCGGGGCGGCCGAGAAGATCCTGGACGCCGACCACTATGGACTGGAGAAAGTGAAGGAGCGCATCGTCGAGTACCTGGCGGTGCAGATCCGCGTGGACAAGGTCAAGGCGCCGATCCTGTGCCTGGTGGGCGCGCCCGGAGTGGGAAAAACCTCTCTCGGACAGTCGATCGCCCGCGCCACCAACCGCAAATTCGTGCGCATGTCGCTGGGCGGCGTTCGGCTCGATGCCCGGCAAGATCCTGCAGAACATGAGCAAGATTGGCGTGCGTAACCCGCTGTTCCTGCTGGACGAGGTGGACAAGCTGGGCATGGACTTCCGCGGCGACCCGTCCTCGGCGCTCCTGGAAGTGCTCGATCCGGAACAGAACCACACTTTCACGGACCACTACGTGGAAGTCGAGTATGACCTCTCGGAGGTGATGTTCGTCGCGACAGCCAACACGCTGAACATTCCCCCGGCGCTGCTCGACCGCATGGAAGTGATCCGCATATCCGGGTATACCGAGGATGAAAAGGTCAACATTGCAGCTCGTTACCTCCTGCCAAAGCAGCTCAAGAACAACGGGCTGAAGAAGGAGGAGGTATCGGTGTCCGAGGCGGCTCTCCGCGACATCATCCGCTACTTCACTCGCGAGGCGGGGGTGCGCAGTCTGGAGCGCGAGATCTCCAAGATCTGCCGCAAGGTGGTCAAGCTGCTGGTGACCAAGGACAAGGAAAAGCGCGTCCTGGTCACCCCCAAGAACCTGGACAAGTTCCTCGGCGTGCGCCGCTTCACCTACGGGATCGCCGAGAAGAAGAACCAGATCGGGCAGGTGACGGGGCTTGCGTGGACCGAAGTCGGTGGCGAGCTCCTCACGATCGAAGCCGTCACGATGCCGGGCAAAGGCAAGACCATCACGACCGGGAAACTCGGCGAGGTGATGCAGGAGTCGATCCAGGCCGCGCTCTCCGTCGTGCGCAACCGCTCGTCCAGGCTCGGCGTCGCAGAGGACTTCTACCAGAAGAACGACATCCACGTGCATCTCCCCGAAGGCGCGACGCCCAAGGACGGCCCGAGCGCCGGAATCGGCATCTGCACCGCGATGGTATCGGTGCTGACGGGAATCCCGGTCCGGGCGGACCTCGCGATGACCGGCGAGATCACCTTGCGCGGCGAGGTCCTGGTGATCGGTGGACTGAAGGAGAAGCTCCTCGCGGCGCACCGGGGCGGCGTCAAGACCGTTCTCATCCCGGAGGAGAACGTGAAGGATCTGGCAGAAATCCCGGACAACATCAAGAATCGGCTGGAAATTCTTCCGGTAAAGTGGATGGACCAGGTGCTCGAGCTCGCTCTGGAGCGCCAGCCGGAACCGCGCA
The DNA here is from genome assembly GCA_005883665.1 of Betaproteobacteria bacterium. GTDB lineage: Bacteria > Pseudomonadota > Gammaproteobacteria > Burkholderiales > SG8-39 > VBDM01. The sequence continues at coordinate 1,175 of VBDE01000269.1, read as the reverse complement.
AGCCCACGTCGGACGCGCCGCCGATTCCGCCGGTCGCCGACGACAAGACTTCCCCCACGGTGGTCACTAACTAGATTGGTGCAGCGCGGAGCAAGTCTCGCTGCACGCTCGTCCGCCGAAATTTCCGACACTCCGCATCCGCGTCGGCCTGAAAAAGCTGGCGCGAACGCTTGACACGGTGCTTTTGCAATTGCTATAAATTGCGAACGGGCGCGCGATGTCGCGCCCGCTTTCACGAACCGATTTCAGCCGCGGAATAAGCAAAGCCCAGTTTTCGCAAGCGCCGTTTCGTTTTTGGGCGGTGCCGGGAGACCGGTCTTTGCTGAGTCCACGGTCAAGGCCCCAACGGGAGGGAGGCATGGCTGTAGATATGACCAACCGAACTCCAAGGGGGCACAATGAACAAGCTGGAAATCATCGATCACATCGCCAAATCCGCCGACATCTCCAAGGCCGCAGCGGGCCGCTCGCTCGACGCGGCAGTTACCGCAATAAAGACCGCGATGAAGAAGGGCAGCATGGTGACCTTGGTCGGTTTCGGAACGTTCTACGTCGGTCGGCGCGCGGCGCGCACCGGGCGCAATCCGCAAACCGGCATGGAAATCAAGATCAAGGCGGCAAGAGTTCCCAAATTCCGTCCTGGAAAAGCCCTGAAGGATGCAGTAAACTAACAGCCCTTCCGGAATCGACCCGGCGCTCAGCGAACGCGCCGGGTTTCCAGTGAAGGGGTGCTTAGCTCAGCGGGTAGAGCGTCGCCCTTACAAGGCGAATGTCGGCGGTTCGATCCCGTCAGCACCCACCAAACGGTCGTAAAGCCGCAGGCGGTAACACGACGGAGCGGTAGTTCAGTTGGTTAGAATACCGGCCTGTCACGCCGGGGGTCGCGGGTTCGAGTCCCGTCCGCTCCGCCAGAATTCCTGCGGTTCGCCTTTTTTCGTCAAGAGACACCATGTTCGATTTCGTCAGCAAGCACAAACGCCTTCTGCAGTTCGTGCTCGCACTGATGATCGTGCCGCCGTTCGCTTTCTGGGGGATCCAATGGACCCAGCGCGAGAGGGCGGGCGTGGGCGAAGTCGCCAGCGTAGGGGGGCAGAAGATCACCGAGCAGGAATTCGGCGAAGCGCTGCGACAGCAGCAGGAGCGCCTGCGCGGAATGCTCGGGCGTAACTTCGACC
>VBDE01000085.1 GCA_005883665.1 Betaproteobacteria bacterium | reverse complement strand
CTTCGGCGGAGCTGACTTTGCCGGCGAGCGCGGCTTGCGCCGCGGCGCCGGCGCAATAGGCGGCGAACGCGAGGGTCAAAACGGCGGTCGCGACGAGCGAATGTCTTTCAAAGCGCATGGGCACCTCCTCGGGAATGTTTTTTTGAAAAGCCCACGCGAAATCCTACTATAAGAGGCCCGGCGCAGGTCGGGAAACTACTCCGCCTTCACCCCGATCGCGCGCACGAGCTTCCCCCATTTCTCCACCTCCGCCGCGCGGTAGGCGCGCGCCTCCGCGGGAGAGGCGCTCGCCTCCGCGTCGATGCCGATGTTCGCGAGCTGCTCCTTGAGCTGCGGGTTCTGCGCGATTTTCACGAGCGCGGCGTGGAGACGGTCGACGACGCTCTCCGGCGTGCCGGCGGTGCAGAGGATCGCGTACCAGGTCCACACGTCGAATCCAGGCAATCCGCTCTCCGCCAGGGTAGGAGTTCCGGGGGCGAATGCCGAGTGCTTCGCGCCGGTAAGCGCGAGAAGCCTCAGTTTCCCGGCGCGGGCGAGCGGCACCACGTTCGCGACCGGCGCAAAGCTCATGTCCACCTGGCCCGACACCAGGTCGGTCATCGCCGGCGCCGCGCCCTTGTAGGGCACGTGCACGAGGTCCACGCCCGTCATCTGCTTGAAGAGCTCGGCCGCGAGGTGCAGCGAGGAGCCGTTGCCCGAGGAGGCATAGGTGAGCTTGCCAGGCTGGGCCCTCGCGAGAGCGACGAGCTCCTTCACGTTTGCCGCGGGGACGCCCGGGTGCACGGCGAGCGCGCTGTTGCCGGTGGCGACGAGGCTCACGATGTCCAGGTCGCGCACCAGGTCGAAGGGGAGCTTCGCGTAGAGCGCGGGGTTGACGGCGCTGGGGCCGGTCGAGCCGAGCGTGATCGTGTAACCGTCGGGGGCGGCGCGCGCCACCGCTTCCGCGGCGAGATTGCCTCCGGCGCCGGTGCGGTTCTCGACGATGAATGCCTGGCCGAAGGTCTCGGCGAGCCGCGCCCCATAGGCGCGCGCGATGATGTCGTTCGGCCCGCCGGGGGCGAATCCGACCATGACGCGCACGGGCCGCGACGGGTAGGACTGCGCGAGCGCGGAAGCGCTCTGGAGAGCCAGCGTCCCCGCGAGCAGCGGCAGCAGGGCCCATCGCTTCCTCGTCATGTCCATCCCGTTGCCTAGTCCGGCACGATGGCGTTGCGCCGTATGACGGCGGCCCAGGCCGCCCTTTCCTTCCTGAGGTGCGCCGCGAACTGCTCCGGCGTGTCGAACACCGGAATCAAGGTATAGTGCTCGAGCCTTTGCGCGAGCCCCGGCGATTTCATCGCGCGCGCGATCTCCGCGCTCATGCGCTGCACGATCGCGGCCGGCGTGCCCGCGGGCGCGACCACGCTGAACGAGCTGTAGATCTCCAGGCTCGGAAATCCGGCCTCGGCGAGCGTCGGCACGTCGGGAAGCTGGTGCGTGCGCGCTATGATCGCGAGCGCTCTGAGCTTTCCCGCCTTGATGTGCGGGATCGCGATCGCTGCGTCGGGGAAGGCGAAATCCAACTGCCCGCCCACCAAGGCCGGCATCACTGGACCCATGCCCTTGAAAGGCACGTGCAGGAACTTCGCACCCGAGACCTCTTCGAGCATGCGGATGCCGAGAAAAGTCGGGCTCCCCGTTCCCGCGGAGCCGAATGAGAGCTTCCCCGGCTCGCGCCGGCCGAGCGCGACGAGCTCACCGAGCGTCCTCGCAGGAACCGAAGGATGAACGCAAATCACCAGGGGTGCGACGACACCGCGCGCGACCGGCACGAAGTCGCGCTCCGCGTCATACGGGAGATTCTTGTACAGACTCGGGTTCACGGCGATCGCCGGATTCGCGGAGACGAGGAACGTGTAACCGTCGGGCGCCGCCTTCGCCGCCGCTTCGGCGCCGATGTTGCCGCTCGCGCCCGGCCGGTTATCCACGATTAACTGCTGCTTGAGCGACTCGGAGAGCGCCTGTGCGAGCTGGCGCGCGTACAGGTCGGTGCCGCCGCCGGGCGACGAGGGCACGATGAACCTCACCGGCCGAGCGGGCCAGGCTTCCTGCGCATGGGCGAGCGCGGCGTGAAGTGCGAAGAGAACTGCGACAGCGGCTCCGAATCCCCGGTTCATGCCGTTTCCTCCAGCGGCGAAGTCTACTCTCGCTCCCCGCTTTTCGCGAAGACACGGGTCGGCGAAATCGGCGCGGAGCATGGCATACTGATTGCGGCAAGGAGCCAAGATGCGTAGCGGCACGACCTCGATTGCACCTGCGGTGTTCCTGTTCCTCTTCGGATGGCTTGCATCGACCGCGGCCGCGCAAGCCCAGTACCCGATCCGCATGGTCAGGGCGATCGTGCCTTACACGCCCGGCAGCAGCGCCGACCTGATCGCGAGAAACCTGGGCCCGCGGCTCACCGAGGGCTGGAAGGTGCCGTTCTTAGTCGACAACCGCGCCGGAGCAAGCGGCATCATCGGCGTGCAGGCGGTGGTGGCCGCACCCGCAGACGGCTACACGGTGCTCGTCATGGCCGACAACTTCGCCTCGTCGGCGAGCGTGCTACGGAGCTCATACGACCCGGTGAACGACCTCGATCCGGTGATCCTGCTCGCGCGCGGCGACTATACGCTGATGGCCTCGGGGTCCTTTCCGGCGAAATCCGTCGCGGAGCTCGTAGTCACGGCGCGCGCCAATCCCGGCAAGATCTACTATGCCTCCCCGGGCAGCGGCCTGCCCGCGCACCTCATGATGGAAGTATTCAAGTCCACGATGGGCATCGACCTCGTGCACGTGCCCTACAAGAGCAACGCCGCTGCGGTCACCGACCTGGTCGGCGGGCAGGTCAGCCTCATGTTCACCTCGGTGGGCGTAGCGCTGCCGCTCGCCGAGGGCGGGCGCATCCGCATCCTCGCGGCCGGGGCGGCAAAGCGCGCCGCGCGCACGCCCGAAGTCCCGAGCTTCATCGAGTCGGGCGTGAAGGACTTCAACGTCGGCACCTGGTTCGCGATGCTCGTGCCGAAAGGGACGCCGCGCGAGGTCCGCGCGAAACTCCACGCCGACATCGCAGCGCTCCTGAAGGACCCGGCGGTGGCCGAGCTCATGTTGAAGCAGGGAATGACGCCCGCAGGCGGAACGCCGGAGGAGCTGCACGATCTCATCCGGTCGGACTTCGAGCGCTGGACCAAGATCGTGCGCGAAGCCGACATCAAGGCGGACTGATCATGCAAAAAGCAGCTGGCAAGGCAGCCGAGGCGCGCCGTCACGACGATCCCTTCGAGGATCACTGCTGGAAGGACATCATGCCGCCCGATGTGATCGAGCTCTACTCGAACTACCGGCGCAAGGTCGGCGTCGGTCCCTCGCCCGCGCTCATCGCGATCGACCTGTACGAACTCGTCTACCAGGGCGGAGCGAAGCCCGTGCCGCAGGTGATGAAGGCGTATCCGAACTCCTGCGGCGAATACGCCTGGGCGGCGATCGCGCCGACGAAGCGCCTCCTCGCCGCGGCGCGCGCTGCGGGATTGCCCGTCTTCTATTCGACCGGCGACACGCGGCCGCAGAGCCAGCCGAAGAACGTGCGCGCGACCCGGCGGCAGGGCGTGCACGTCGATCGGGAGCTCTACGCGATCCGGCCCGAGTTCAAGCCGGCCCCGGACGACGTGGTGATCACGAAGGTCCGCGCGAGCGCGTTCTACGGCACGCCGCTCGCCGCGCACCTGACGCAGCTCGGCGTAAGCAGCGTCATCGTGTGCGGCGAGAGCACCTCGGGGTGCGTGCGCGCGTCCGTGGTCGACGCGTACTCCCACGGCTTTCACGTGACGCTGGTCGAGGAGTGCTGCTTCGACCGCAGTCCGATCTCGCACAAGGTGAACCTCTTCGACATGCATCACAAGTATGCCGATGTGCTGCACGTGGATGAGGTCGTCGCTCACCTGGAAGGGATGCGGGCCGCGGTTGCGATAAGGCCGCGATGAAACCGCGCGCCACATATGGGCCGTTCCCCTATTCACCCATCCATCGCCGGCCGCGGCTCGATTGGCCGGGCGGTGCGCGCGTCGCGCTCTGGGTGATCCCGAACATCGAGTTTTTCTCGCTCTCGGAAAGCATTCCCGCGGGCGCGGGCGGCTCGGGCGTGAAGCCGCCCGACGTGCCGGCGTGGGCCGCGCGCGATTACGGGAACCGGATCGGCATCTTCCGCCTGATGAAGGTGCTCGATCGCTACGGCGTGCGCGGCACGGCGGCGCTGAACAGCGATCTGTGCGCGCAGCATCCCGAGATCATCGAGGAATGCAAGGCGCGCAAATGGGAGTTCATGGGACATAACGAGAGCAACACGCGGCGCTTGAACGAGCTGCGGGCGGGCCAGGAGAGCCGCACCATCCGCAGCGCGCTCGACACGATCGCGAAAGCGACCGGCTCGCGACCGGTCGGCTGGCTCGGCTCGGGACTGCAGGAAACCTGGGACACGCTCGAATTTCTCGCCGCCGAACGCTGCGAGTACGTCTGCGACTGGGTGAACGACGATCAGCCTTACGTTATGCAGCTCGGGAGCGGACGGCAGCTCGTGTCCGTGCCCTACAGCACGGAGATCAACGACAAACCCGCGTTCGAGAAGCGCAACCGCACGGCCGAAGAATTCCGCGAGATGATCGTGCGGCAGTTCGACGTGCTCTACGAAGAAGGTGCCGAATCAGGCCGCGTCATGGCGATCGCGCTGCATCCGTATCTCACCGGCGTGCCGCACCGGATCGGCGCGCTCGACGCGGCGCTCGAGCACATTCTCCGGCGCGAAGGCGTGTGGCGCGCGACCGGGGCCGAGATTGCGCGGCACTATATGGGCCGCAAGCCGACGCATTGAGGCCCCTCAAGGAGGAGCGAAGCATGGCGGGTCGTTTGGCGGGCAAGGTGGCGATCATTACGGGGGGCGGGCACGGCATCGGCAAGGCGTACGCGCTCGGATTAGCGACAGAGGGCGCGAAGGTCGTGGTCGCCGAGATCGATGCAATCGCCGCCGACGCCGTCGCCGCGGACTTGAAGCGCCAGGGTTTCGAGGCGATCGCGGTGCGCACCGACGTCGCCGACCGCGCGAGCGCCGAGGCGATGGCCAAGCGCGCGTTCGAGGCGTTCGGACGAATCGACATTCTCGTGAACAACGCGGCGATCTTCGCCACCGTCCCGATGTCTCGCTCGCCTTTCGATGAGATCGAGATCGAGGAGTGGGACCGCATGATGGCGGTCAACCTGCGCGGCATGTGGCTCGCTTCGCGCGCCGCGGTCCCGCACATGCGCAAGCGCGGCTACGGCAAGATCATCAACATCAGCTCGGGCACGGCGCTGAAGGGCTCGGCGAGCCGCATCCACTACGTCACCTCGAAGGCGGGCGTGCTGGGGTTCACGCGCACTCTCGCGCAAGAGCTCGGCAAGGACGGCATCTGCGTCAACTGCGTCGCTCCAGGCAGCACGCTGTCGGAGGAGAATCCGAGCGAGGGCATCGTCAGGATGCGCTCGGCCGCCGCGGAAGAGCGCGCGATTCAGCGCGTGCAGAGGCCGGGGGATCTGGTCGGCGCGATCGTTTTCTTCGCCTCGCCCGAGAGCGATTTCATCACCGGGCAGACCCTGGTCGTCGACGGCGGCGCGTGCATGCACTAGTCGGGCTTCGCGCCGACCTGCTTCACCACCGCGCCCCAGTAGGCGTATTCGCGCCGGATCATCTCCGCGAATGCCGCAGGGCTCGCGACTTCCGGCACCGCGCCCTGCGAGATGTACACCTCGTTCAGATCGCGGCTGGAAACCGCCTTGCCGACTTCCGAATTCAGCCGCGACACGATGTCGGCCGGTAGGCGCGCGGGTCCGACAACTCCCATCCATGCGGTGGTGTCGAAACCGGGAAAGCCGGATTCCGCGAGCGTCGGAACTTCGGGCATAAGAGCGATGCGCTTCGCGCTCGTCACCGCCAGCACCTTAACCTTCCCGCCTCTAGCCTGCGGCAGAGTGGTGTTGACCACGTCGAACTTGTAGTCGATGTTGCCGGCGAGCAGCGCCGCCATGGCGGGCGCGCCGCCCTGAAACGGCACGTGCACGGCGTCGAAGCCGGCGAGCTTCCTGAAAAGCTCGGCCGTGAGGTACACGTGCGTGCCTACGCCCGCTGTCCCGTAGTTGAGCGCGCCGGGTTTGCGCTTCGCGAGCGCCACTAGGTCCGCGATTGAGCCGACTTGCAGCGTGGGCCGCGCGATCACCGTGAGCGGGCTACTCAGGATCGGCGCGATCGCCGCGAAATCTTTCTCCGGATCGATCTTCGGATTCGCGAACATGTGCGGCGCGACGCCAAGCGAGCTCACGCTGCCGAGAAGAAGCGTGTAACCGTCGGGCGCGGCCTTCGCCACCACCTCCGAACCGAGCAGGCCGCCGACCCCTGGGCGGTTCTCGATCACGACCGGCTGGCCGAGGCCTTCGGAGAATTTCTGGACGACGACCCGCGCGACGCTGTCGCTCGATCCGCCCGGCGGGAAGGGGACGATCAGCCGGATCGCGCGGCTCGGATACGTTTGGGCGTGAAGCCCGAGCGCGCACGCCATCCCCGCCATACATGCGGCGAAGCGGATCAGCCCGGTGATCATGGAATACTTATACCTACGCGGATCGTTTCAATAAAGGGCCGGCCCGCTGAAGACTTTGACTATCAAAAGAAATTCCCCGCGGCAGGCATTGAACAAGAATTCCGTTCCTTATACAGTCGGTCTAACGCCTTGAATTCAGCGACGGTTGAGCGGCGAAGCTGACAAAAGGCGGAATACAATCTGCCTTTTAGGGTCCCTAATTCATGTTAGACGGCAGATGGTCACACCGCTCGCTCCTGACAAAGTGCGAATCCGATCCCCGCGAGCTACCGATGCAGAGCAACTCGCGGCTCTCAATCGCGAGCTTGGTTATGCCACAGAATCGCGGGAGATCGTCTCGCGTATCAAGAGAGTGTCCAAATTGTCGGAGCACTTCACCGCAGTTGCTGAAATTGAAAGCGGTGTCATCGGCTGGGTCCAGGCCGAACACAGATTTAGTATGGAGACGGGTGAAAAGGCAGAACTCGTCGGCTTGGTCGTCAGTGCTGGAGCTCGACGCGGCGGGGTGGGAAGGTTGCTTGTGCAAGCAGCTGAGGAATGGGCGGCTGATCGCGGCTTAAGCTCAATTGTCGTTCGTTCCAACGTCGTGCGACCGGAGTCACACTCTTTCTATAAACGAATCGGATATACACAGTCAAAGACGCAACATGTGTATGCGAAGCCCTTGCTACGAAAATCTGCCGTCTAACCCCACAATCGAGAGGGACGCGCGCAAGAGCGGCGCGCCCCTCATTGTGAACGTTAGACCTCGGCAAAGTTGTGCCTTCTCTGGTCTCATCCCGTAGGCTTTCGCGCCGCCCGCACACTGCCCTGCTGATGGCAGCCTCATGGCTCTGTACAGCTGCGTGGGCATTAGACGAAGCAGTTCAGCCGGGCACCTATGAGATCACGGTCCAAACCGTAATGCCTCATCTTGAGGAGAACTTGCGGTACGCCACAACCCGGGAGCGTCGCTGTTTGCGCAGTTACGAACTCCCTCCCGTGTTCCCAGTCCTGCATCACCCGTCGCTTCAGGGCTGCAAACTAGGCAATGAGAGCCGACGTGGCGACACAATTCGCTATCTTCTCGTCTGCGAGAGTCCGCAAGTCGCGACTGGAATTGCGCGGTTGAATATAGATCCGGGCCGCATCGTGGGTGTTCTCGAGGTCACGATGGGGGGTAAGAACATGACTTTTTCCCAACGCATTGAGGCAGTGCGGCAGGGCGAATGTGAACTGGCACCGTGAAGCGGATGCCGGTCAAGGTTTCGTCCCTGCGATGATCGTTGACCAGATCTCGCGAAGGGACAACTCGATGGTAGAGGCGATCAACGGAAATCTTTCTGTCCGAGCCGTCGCCGACACGACTCTGATGCAGTGGACCCCGAGTCCGAGCGGGTCGGTCTGGCGAAAGCGAGTCCACTTGGTGGGGCCTCCGGAATCGGGCCAAGTCACGTCTGTCGTGCGCTACGAGCCGGCTTCGAGGTTCCCGGCGCACGACCATCCGGAGGGAGAGGAAATCCTGGTGCTCGAGGGCGTCTTCTCCGACGAACATGGGGACTGGCCCGCGGGCACGTTTCTCCTCAATCCGGAAGGCTTTCGTCATGCCCCTTTTTCGGAACCTGGATGCGTCCTGCTTGTGAAGCTGCGGCAATTCCCGGGTCGGGAACGGCACCACGTAGTCGTCGACACCCACAAGCTCGCGTGGGAGTCCAGCTCGATTCCGGCCGTAGATCACAAGCCGCTCTACCAGCAAGCCGGCTTCTCGGACCTGATGCGCCTCGAGCGTTGGGAGCCGCAAGCAGACCTTGGAGTCATCTCCTATGAGCAAGGTGCCGAGTTGTTCGTCCTTGAGGGTGAGTTTGCCGACGAAGTCCGAGCGTACTCTGCGGGGTGCTGGCTGCGCCTCCCGGTTGGTTCAGAGCATCATCCCCGATCCGCCGGAAGATGCACCCTGTACATTAAGAGGTCTGGACTACCCTATCTAAGGTCGGCTGCCTGACCGGCCGGGGAGACAGGTAACAAACACAATGAACACGAATCATGTTTCGAGATTCGGCGGAATCAATGTGCGTACGATACGCTCGTGGCGCCGACTCAATCAGCCTGCGCGCCCGAATGCTTCACCGCCACCGCCCAGCGCCGGATCTCCGCGTCGAGAAACTCGCCGAACTCGCTCGCTCCGGCGAAGCTCACCGTCATGCCGGGTTTCTCGAACGCGGCGATCAGCTCGCGGTCGGAGAGGATCCTGCGCAGCTCGGTCTCGAGCCGCGCGATGACGGGCTGTGGGGTTCCACCGGTGGTCATAACGCCGGTCCAGCCGCTCACCTCGAACTCAGGGAACCCCGACTCGGCGAGCGTCGGCGCGCCGGGGAACATCGGGTTGCGCTCGCGCGAGGTGACCGCGAGCAGCTTCACCTTGCCCGCCTTGATCTGCGGGGCAGAAATGGACAACGCGTCGAACATGAAATCCACGTCGCCCGCGAGGAGCGCGGCCATCGCCGCGGGCGCCCCGCGGAAGGGAACGTGCACCGCGTCGAACTTCCCGTAGTACTTGAGCAGCTCGCCCGAGAGGTGGATGCTCGTGCCGTTGCCGTTCGAGGCGAAGTTGAGCTTGCCAGGGTTGCGGCGCGCGAGATCGATCAGCCCGCGCACGTTGCCGACGGGAGTCTTCGCGGAGATCACGAGCACGTTCGCGCCGCTGCCCACGAGCGCGACCGGGGCGAGGTCCTTCTTCGTGTCGAAAGGCAGCGTCCTGTAGAGCGACACGTTGATCGCGTTGGGCGGCGCCGCGATGAGGAGCGTGTGGCCATCGGGTGCGCTTTTCGCGACGAAATCGGTGCCGATGTTGCCTCCGGAGCCGGTGCGGTTCTCGACGATCACCGGCTGCCCCAGCGCCTCGCCCAGACGAGGCGCGAGCGCCCGCGCCGTGAAATCGGTGATCCCGCCCGGCGGAAAAGTGACGACGAGCCGGATCGGCTTCGAGGGATATTGCGCGAGGGCGGAGAGCGAAAGAAGCAGCGCGACCACCCCGGCGCTGCGCGCCACCCCTCCTTTGCAAGGAGGGGAAAAAATCACGCCGCCTGCTTCGTGGCGGGACGCGGCTTCTGCAGCCGCGGCAGAACCTCCTTGGCGACGAGGGTGATCTGGTCGACGGCTTCCTCGTGGGTCATGTGGCCCGCGTGGCCCATCATGAGGAAGTGCCCGAGTCCGCCGATGCTGTCGATGAACTCCGAGAGCTGCTGATATACGTCGTCGGGCGTTCCGACGAACATGATTCCCGCCTTGACGAGGTCCTCGATCGCGCCGTGATGCGTGTCGACGGCTTTTCCGTCGCGGGTGGTCGTGGTGCGCTTGCCGCGCGCCTTGATCATGCGCGCCGCGTCCTTCACCGAGAAATATCCGGGCGGCGTGCCGAATGGCTCGGCGACGCGGCCCGAGGAGCGCAGGTAGCCGACCATGACCTCGGCGCGTCGCATCGCTTCCTTCCTGTCCTGCGCGATCGCGACGATGCCCAGATACGAGAAGCGGTCCGGCGCCGGCGCGGGCCTGCCGAGATCCGCGCAGGCCTTGCGGTAGTGATCGAACAATTCCCTGGTCTGGAAACCGGAGAGGAACGTGCCGAGCACGTAGCCGCGCTCGGCGATCTCGCGGATGTTCTGCGGGCTGCGGCCTGTGATCCACACCGGCGGGTGCGGCTGCTGGTAGACCCGCGGCCAGACATTGACGTTGCGGTATTGAAAATGTTCGCCCTGCCAGTCGAACGGCCCGTCGATCGAGGTCATCGCTTTGATGATCAAGTCGTGCGCCTCCCAGAAGCGGTCCATCTGGCCGACGGCGGAGCGCACCGAGAGCGGCACCTCATAGGGCACGCCTCGCACCAGGCCCATCTCGAGGCGCCCGCGCGAGATCACATCGATCATCGCGAACTCCTCGGCGACGCGCACCGGGTCGAGGCGGTTGGCGATCGGGTAGCCGAGCGTCAAGAGGCGCGCGCGCTTGGTTTGCCGCGCGAGGATGGCGAGCGGCACCGCGGCCACGGGGCAGCAGCAGGTCGCGGTCGCGTGGTGCTCGTTGATCATGATGTCCAGGCCCAATTCGTCCGCGAGCATCCATTCGTCGAGGCGGTGGTGATAGTTCTCGGCCATCACGCGCGGATCGCAGTTGCGGCTCGGCAGAATCACGCGCAGCGACTTGTGCTCCGGCGCCCAGGCGTCGGGACAGGGTTGCTCGGAAAAGTGGTAGATCCTCATGGTCTCACCTCATGTCTCCACGCCGGCGCGGCCTGCTGCTCCCGAACTCGATCACCCGCCGCGCCACGGCCTCGGGCTGCTCCATGTGCGGGAAATGACCCGCTTCGGCGATCTCCTCGAATTTCGCGTCGGGGATTGCCGCGCAGTAATCCCTGCCGTAGGTGATCGGTGCGAAGCCGTCGTGCGCGCCCCACAGAACGAGCGCGGGAACCCGGATGCGGTGCAGGCGCGCCCTGAGCTTCGGGTTGTACATGTAGGGGTTCCAAGCGAAGAGCGCGGTCGCCTCGCGGTTGCGCGCCATCGCCGTCAGCTCTTCCTCCGGCAGCGATTCGTAGTCGCGCAGCCACACGGAAGGATCGCGGAACGACAGCTCTTCCCAGCGGCTGCGCGGCGTGGCAAAGATGTCCAGGAGGTCGCTCTTGTCGCGCTCGCCGAATTTCGCGCCGACCGCCCCGATCAGCACCAGGCGCGACAGGCGCTCGTGAGTCTTGGTCGCGATCTCCGCGGCGATCCATCCGCCGAACGAGGCGCCGACGACGACGAGGTCGCGCAGGTCGAGGCTCTCGATCAGGTCGAGATAGAAATACGACATGTCATCCACTGTGGACATCCCCTTGGGCAGTTCCGAGTGCCCGAACCCGGGATGCGAAGGGGCGATCACCTGCACTTCGCGCGCAAGCAGCTCGATGAAACGCTCGGAGCCGTGCAGGCCGATGTGCGGGTGGAGAAACAGGACCGGACGCCCCTTCCCCCGCCTGAGGATTTCGATGTTCGCGCCCGCGATTTTTTCGGTTGCCGGGCCTTCTGCGGAATCCATGTCTCAGTCCACCTTGATCTTCGCTTCGCGGATGACCTTGCCCCAGCGCTCGTACTCGGCCTTCAGCAGCTCGCGAAACGCCGCGTCAGTCATAGTCTGCACTTCGGCGCCCTGATTGAGCAGCAGCTCCTTCGTGTCGGGCTGCGCGAGTATGCGGCCGATCTCCCCGTGCAGCTTCGCGAGCACCGCGCCCGGGGTCGCCGAGGGCGCGAACAGCGCGTTCCAGATTACCACGTCGAAATCCGGGAAGCCCGACTCGGCGATCGTCGGGATCTCAGGCGCGAAAACCGTGCGGTGCGCTCCGGTCGTGACGATCCCGCGCAGCTTCCCGGCGCGGATATGCGGCAGCACCGTCGGGGCCGCCGCGAGCATCACGCCGACGCGCCCGCCCAGAACGTCGTTCACCCCCGGCGGGCCGCCCTTGTAGGGCACGTGCACCATTTTGATTCCCGCGGTGAGCTTCAGCAACTCGCCGGACAGGTGCGCGGGCGACCCGTTTCCGGCCGATGCGTAGTCCACTTTGCCCTCCCGCGCCCTGACGTAGTCGAGGAATTCCCGGAACGAGGCGACCGGCACCACCGCCGGATTGACGAAGAGGAGCAGCGGATTCACCGTCAGCATCGCCACCGGCGCGAGGTCCTTCATCGGATCGTACGACAGCGCCATCAGATGCGGATTGGTGGTGATGTTGGCGTTGCTGCCCATCACCAGGGTGTACCCGTCGGGGGCCGCGCGCGCCACGGCCTCCGCGCCGACGCTGCCGTTCGCGCCGACGCGGTTTTCGACGACGACCGGCTGGCCGAAGCCCTCCGAGAGCTTTTGCGCGACCACGCGCGCGGCGAGGTCCGAGCCGCCGCCCGCGGGGAACGCCACTACGATCTTGATCGCGCGAGTCGGATAGGTTTGTGCCGATACGCAGACGGGCAATAGCGCAGCAGCCGCCAGCAGAGCCAGTCGCTTCATAGTCTCGCCTGAAGAAAGCGCAGCAAGCGCTGCGCGAAGAAGCCGGAATGGCTCCCCGGCTCCTCGATCGGGTCGCCTATCCAGAAGTGCGGCGCGCCGGGCAGGACAACCGAGCGAGCGTAATGCCCCGCCTGCTTCAGCGCCTCGAGGAACGCTTCGCTTTGCTCTTTGTGATCGACCACGTCGTCCTCAGTGCCCCAGGCGAGGAGAAATGCCGTGCCGCTGTTCCCGGCGGAGACGTAGGAAAGCGGCGAAGCGTCGAAGTGGATGCGCCGGTCGTCGATGAGGCTCGCGCCGAGAAACTTCTCGACGATTGGGTCT
>VBDE01000268.1 GCA_005883665.1 Betaproteobacteria bacterium | reverse complement strand
AGGAGTGCGATGTCGCGCTCGATCTCTTCGCGCAGCAGCCTCACCCCGTGGCGCACGCCGGCTTCCCCGGCGATCGCGGCCGCGTAGAGGAAGGGCCTGCCGACGAACACGAACTGCGCGCCGAGCGCGAGCGCCTTCAAAACATCGGTGCCGCGGCGGATTCCGCCGTCGATCATCACCGTCATGCCCCCCGCCTGCGCAACCACCGCGGGGAGCGCGCGCAAGGGCGCTAGAGCGCCGTCGAGCTGCCGCCCGCCGTGGTTGGACACGATGACGCCGTCGACGCCGCTCTCACGGGCGATGCGCGCGTCCTCCGGGGCCAGCACGCCTTTCAGCACCAAGCGCCCCTTCCACAGCCTTCGCATCAGCTCGAGGTGGGTCCACGCGAGCCGGTCGCGCTCCCCGTCCCCGCGGGAGGCGCGGGTGATGAGCGGAATGCGCGCGCCCATGTTCTCGAAATGCGGCATGCCGTCCACGAAGAGCGTTCGCAGGAACATCCCGAAGAGCCAGCGCGGGCGGAGCGCGCTCTCCCACGCGAGGCGCGCCGTCGGCCGCAGCGGCCGGCTGAAGCCGCTCCTCACGTTGTTCTCGCGGTTCGCGCTCACCGGGACGTCGACGGTGAGGACGAGCGTATCGAATCCGGCGCGCGCGACTCTGTCGACCAAGCGCGTGATCGGCCCGTTCTCGCCCGGCAGGTAGGCCTGGAACCACGCGGTGGCGCCGGCCGCGCGCACCTCTTCCAGGCGAGTCAGCGACGCGCCGCTCATGATCATCGGGATGCGCTCTTTCGCCGCCGCGCGCGCGAGCACGATGTCGCCCCGATACGCCGCCATGGAAGTGCCGCCCATGGGGGCGATGCCGAAGGGCGCGTCGTAGCCGCGGCCGAAGAGCGTCGTCTTCGCCGTGCGCGCGGAGACGTCCACCAGCACGCGAGGGCTGAGCTCGATCTCGTCGAACTGTGCGCGGTTCGCGCGCAGCGACGCGTTCGTCTCCGCACCGCCCGAGACGTAGCCGAACATCGGCCGCGGCAGGTAGCGGCGCGCCGGCTCCTCGAAATCGTCGAGCGCGAGGATGCGCGCGAGCGCGCGCGGCAGCCCTTTGTCGATGTGCCACTCGGCATCTGAGGGGACAGCCGCCGAAACGGGTTGGCCTGCTTGGCTGTTGTCGGGCATGGGCTCGCCGGGTCAAGGAAGACTCTTGCCGATTGTAGCGTGAGATGCAAGTCTTGCAATCCGGCACGAACGCAAGGAAACTGCCGTGTACAACGGAAGGCAAGATGGCGCAGCCGCGAAGGTGAATCTTTCGAACATGGCGCTCAAGCGATGCGATCTGGATGACATCTCCGCCCGCACCCTCGATCACTACAACCGGCGCGCCGAGGACTTCTGGAAGGGCACGCGCGATCACGACGTCAGCCAAAACATCGCGGCGCTGCTCGGATACATCGAGGGCGAAGCGCCGTTCGCTATTCTCGACCTGGGCTGCGGGCCGGGGCGGGACTTGAAGGCCTTCGCCGGGCTCGGCCACGTCGCAATCGGGCTGGAGGGATCGGAGCGCTTCGTGGCCATGGCGCGCGAGCACAGCGGCTGCGAGGTGTGGCGGCAGGATTTATTCGGGCTCGATCTTCCCGATGCGCGCTTCGACGGCGTGTTCGCCAACGCGGTGCTGTTTCACGTCCCCGGCCAGGAGCTGCCGCGCGTCTTGCACGAGCTGCATGCGACCCTCAAGCCGCGCGGCGTGCTGTTCAGCTCGAACCCGCACGGCGGCAACGAGGAGGGCTGGAACCGCGGACGCTACGGCGCGTACCACGATCTGGAAGCCTGGCGGCGTTTCATGACCGCCGCCGGATTCACGGAGCTCACGCACTACTACCGTCCAGAAAGCCTGCCGCGCTACCAGCAGCCCTGGCTCGCGAGCGCGTGGCGCGCTCTGCGTTGAGCTATCCCCCGCGCTGTCCGATCAGGCCGAGAAATTCTTCCCGGGTCGCGGGGGAATCGCGGAAGGCGCCTACGACGGAGGAAGTGATCATGACGGAGTTCTGCTTCTCCACGCCGCGCATCATCATGCAAAGGTGGCGCGCCTCGATCATCACGCCGACGCCCGCCGCGTCGATCGAATCCATGATAGCGTGGGAGATCTGCTCGGTCAGCCGCTCCTGCAGCTGCAAGCGCCGCGCGTACATGTCGACCAGCCGCGCCAGCTTGCTGACGCCGAATACGCGGCCGTTCGGAATGTACCCGATGTGGCAACGTCCGAAGAACGGCAGCATGTGGTGCTCGCACAGGCTGTAGACCTCGATATTCTTCACGATCACCATGCTGTTGGTCTTTTGCGTGAAGATCGCGCCGTTGATCAGCTTGGCCGCGTCGGCGCGGCTGCCGGAAGTGAGGAAGGCAAGGGCGGCGGCGACCCGCTGCGGGGTCTTCACCAATCCTTCGCGCTGGGGATCCTCGCCGATTTCCGCCAGGAGCTCGCGCACCAGACCTTCGATTTTTGCGGCGTTCAGGGGCATTGCGGGATTATAGGCGCGCTGCGGCGCGATAGAATGCCGGAATGTGCGGGCGTTACGTCTCTCCCGAGGAAGCCGCGGTCGAGCGCGCCTGGCACATCGGCCGCCGCAACTGGAAGACGCCGTTCGGCAAGCCGCGTTACAACGTCGCGCCGACGATGCGCGTCATCATGCTCAGGCGCGACGCTGCTTCCCCGGAGATCGAGCTTGAGCACGCGCGCTGGGGATTCGTACCGTACTGGTGGAAAGAGGAAAAGCCCCCGCGCGGCAGGTTCAACGCGAAGTACGAGACCGCCGCCTCGAACGGCTTGTGGCGCGAGGCGTTTTCGCGCGCGCGGTGCCTGTTGCCGGCGCTCGGCTGGTACGAATGGCGCGAGGAGATGCGCCTCGACAAGGCGACGGGCGAGGTCTTGAAAGTCAATCAGCCGTACTACTTCGTCCGCAAGGACCGTCGACCGTTCTGCTTCGCGGGGCTCATGTCGAAATGGAAAGACCCGGGGGATCCCGATACGACGCTGACCTGCGCCGTTCTCACGCGTCCGGGCGCGGGGCGCGCGGGCGAGATCCACGGGCGGATGCCCGTCGTGCTGCCCGATGAAGTCCACGCGCAATGGCTCGATCCGGCGCAGCTCGATCCGGCCCGGGCGGCCGCCCTGATCGAAGAGCACTCGCAAGTCGATTTCGATCTCATCCGTGTGGGGCGCGGCGTCAACCGCACCGAGGAAGACAGCGAGAAGCTGATCGAGCCTCTGGAAGCGGGCTAATGGAGCGCGGTCAGAACGGCAGCGAATCCGGAACGGGGACAATTTCGCCCTCCTCGAGCAGCCCGTGAGCCCCGACGCCGAGGAGGCGCACCGGCCGGCGCGCGGCGTCGGTGCGCTCGAGAAGCGCCAGGGCGCGCGCGGCGATCTCGGCGGCGTCGCAAGTGGCCGCGGCCGCGGTGTGGCTGCGCGTGACCGTGGTGAAGTCTGCGTAGCGCACCTTGATGGTCACGGTGCGCGCTCGCAGTTTCCTCTGCGCCAGCCCTTCGGCGGTGCGGCGCGCGATGCGCTCGATCTCGCCGCGGATTTGCCCCAGGTCCGTGAGGTCCTTCTCGTAGGTGTTCTCGTCGGAGAGCGACTTCCTCTGCCGGTCGGGCTCGACCGGCCGCGGGTCC
>VBDE01000267.1 GCA_005883665.1 Betaproteobacteria bacterium | reverse complement strand
GGGCGTGAGCGCGCGCGAGCCGATGATGCTGATCTCGCCGAAATAGAGGGGGAAAGTGCTGAAGCCGCGCACCGTCTCGTGGCTCACGGCGAAGGCTACGAAGCGTCCACCCGGGCGCAGCATGTCCATCGCTGCGCGCAGCGTTTCGGCGCCCCCTGCGGCGTCGATCACCACGTCGGCACCCTTGCCGCCGGTGAGGCGCCGCACTTCCTCCACGGCCCCGTCGACCGAAGACTCGATGACGTGATGCGCGCCCATTCGCTCCGCCATCTCGAGCTTCCAGCGTGTGCGCGAGACCGCGATCACCGTCGCCCCGGTGAGCACCGCGAGGCGCGCATGCAGCAGGCCGGCCGTGCCCTGGCCGAGCACGACCACCGATTCCCCGGTCGAGACGCCCACGCGATTCTGAGCGTGGCGCACTGTGGCGAGCGTCTCGATGATCGTCGCCTGCTCGAGCGGCAGCCGCGGGGGCAGGACGTGGATGTATTGCGACTGCAGCTTGACGTACTGGCTGAGCGAGCCTTCGACTTCGCGTCCAAACAGGCCCGCGACACGGCACAGGTTGCCGGCTCCACGCAGGCAGGAGTCGCAGCGCCCGCAGGCGATGATGGGATTGATGATGACGTGCTGCCCCGGCTTCACTTCCGATACGCCTTCGCCCAGCGAATCGATCACACCCGTCGATTCGTGGCCCATCACCACCGGATACTTGACTCCCGGGTGTTCCCCTACGTAGATCGAAAGATCGGTGTGGCAGACCGCGGTCGCGGCGGTGCGCACGACGACTTCGCCGGGCCCCGCGATGGGTTTTGGACGCTCGACGAGATCGAGCTTCCGCGGCGCATGGAGGACCGCCGTTCGCATCGCGTTCCTGCTCACCGGGTATTGCGCATGCGCCGAATCGGCGTCAGCGGCCGGCAAGAGTGGAGTAACCCGGCATCGGATCGACGACGGTGATTTGCTCGACCGGGAAGTTGGAGATGATCTCGATCTTGTCCTTGTGGACGATCAGCATCTCCTCGATTCGAACGCCCCACTCGAACTTCTTGCCGTGCTGGGTCTCGAGCGCGAACACCATGCCTTCCTTGATCTCGATCGGGTGATCGAGCGACCAGATGCGCGAGATGACCGGCTGGTCGTATTGCGCGAGACCGAGGCCGTGTCCCCACAGGTTCGCCGCGGCCTGGTCCTCTTCCGCGTAGCCCCAGGCTTCCTTCGCCGAGGGCCATTTCGAGGCGATCTCCCGCGTGGTCGTGCCGACCTTCACCGCCCTGATCGAGTCGTACAGCCACTTGAGCGCGGTCGCGTAGATGTCCTTCTGCTCGCTGGTCGGCTCTTTCCCGGCGCAGTAAGTGCGGTAATAGCAGGACTTGTAGCCGTTCCAGGTCAATGCGGCGAGATCCATGAACACGATGTCGCCGGGCTTGACGATGCGGTCCGAGAAGTTGCGCCAGTTCGGCCAGGTGTTCGGGCCCGAGGACACGATCACGTCCTCGACGTCCTCCATGCCTGGGACGGAGTACAGGTACTGCATGATGTGCGCGGTGAGCTGGTTCTCGGTGCGGCCGGGCTGCAGGAACTTCATGAACTCCCAGTGCGCGGCGTCGCCGATCGCGCCCACCATGCGCAGCGCCTCCTGCTCGTCCTCGTTCTTGATCGCGCGCGCCTCCATCATCGGCGTCATGCCGTCGGTCCACTCGATTTTCTCCTCGCCGAAGACCTTGAGCATGTTGATGTCGATGAAGTCGACGCCCAGTTTCATGCCGGCGACATTCGCTTTTTTCATTTCCTGCTTGACCGCGTTGGTGAACTTCTTCACCTGCGTGAGCGAGGCGGGCCCGGCCGCGCCCTTGATCCAGGCGTAGGACCAGCGCACGTGGTCCTTCGGGATCCAGGGCGAATGGCGCTCGATCTGCATGCCGATGTCGCCCTGCTCGAACAGCACCGGCGCGTCGTCGCCGCAGAGCATGGCGTAGCGCAGACCGGGCTTCAGGCGGTTCCAGCCGGGGGTGAGCGTGCTGGTGACATAGCGCACGTTCTCGTCGTACATGAGCAGCATCGCCCCGAGCCCGGCCGCCTTCATGCGCGCGCGCGCGCGGTCCAGGCGGTACTTGCGCAGCCGGTCCCAGTTGATGCGCTGCTGCCAGTCCAGTCCCACCATCCCTGCATTTGCCATTACTCGTCTCCGTTTTTGATGTTGTAGATATTTCCCAAGGTGTCAGTCGGCGATCGCGCCGGATTCTTTCGCCACTTTGCCCCAGCGCTGGGTTTCGGCCGCGACGAACTCCGCGAACGCCTTCGGCGAGCTGCTGGTCACCGCCTCGGCTCCGCCTTTGGCGAGGCGCTCGATGACGTCGGGCGTCTTCATGGTCTGCACCAGCACCGCGTAGAGGCGCTCGACGATCTCGCGCGGGGTGCCAAGAGGTACGAGCACCCCCTGCCACGAGCCCGAGGAGCCGTCGGCATAGCCGGACTCCTTCATGGTCGGCAGGTCCGGCAGCTCTTTGATGCGCTTGGGGCTCGTGATGGCGAGCGCCTTCAGCCGCCCGCCCTTGATATGGCCCATGGCCGAGGAGACGGTGCTGAACATCATCTGGGTCTCGCCCGCGACGAGGCCGGTCACCGCGGGACCCGCTCCGCCCTTATAGGGCACGTGCACCATGTCCATCCCTCGTTCGGCCGTTCTCAAGATCTCCATTTCCAGGCGGTTCTGGCTGCCGCTTCCGGGCGAGGCATAGTTCAGCTTGCCCGGGTTTGCCTTCACGTAGGCGACCAGCTCCTTGACGCTGTTCACCGGTACAGAGGGGTGCACGATCAGCACGCCCGGCACGTCGACGACCTGTGTCACCGGGATGAAATCCCTCAAGTTGTTGATGGACAGATTCGTGAACACGCCGGGATTGATCGCCGTCGAGCCGACGTTGCCCAGAACGAGGGTGTAGCCGTCCGGAGCCGAGCGGGCTGCGACCTCCATGCCGATGGTTCCGGCTGCTCCGCCGCGGTTCTCGATCACGATCGGCTGGCCGAGCAGCTCCGAAAGGCGTGGCTGCATGATGCGTCCGACGAAGTCCGACGCGCCTCCGGGCGCGAACGGGACGATTATTTTCACGGCTCGATTCGGATAGTTGCTCTGCGGTAACGAAAGCGTTGAGCAGAAGGCCAGCGCGAGCGCTACCCACACGGTGAGTTTGCGCTTCATCGTCTCTCTCCTCTTTCTTGCTTCGTCGTTATACCGCGGCCCGCACTCCCACGCGCGGCTTTTCGTCCGCCGCCGCAATCGGGAGCGGCACGGCGCGCTTGAGCCGCGCCGAAAGATCGAAGGCCTTGGTCAGCATCAGCCGGTTGTGCGCCTCGGCCGCGCTCGCGTGCTGCGTGGTCACGCCGACCGCCAGGCGGTTCAGCCAGCTTTCAGTTTCGTCGCGCATTGGGCCACGCAGCTCTCCCAGCGCGACGTCTCCGGGAGGATAGCTGCCGAGAAAATCCACCCGCCGCGATTCATCCGGCGCGTAGCCTTCACCCTGTGACCTTGTCGTGGCGAGTACCATGTCCCGGTGCGTGTCGTCGATGGTGAGTACCCCTTCGGTACCGACGATTCCCACCTCGAGGCTGTATACGGCGCCGGGCCAGACCGTCGGCAAGGCCCAGGATATCGAGGCGTGATAGAGACTGCCA
>VBDE01000259.1 GCA_005883665.1 Betaproteobacteria bacterium | reverse complement strand
CGAGGTCTGGGATGCGATCAAGGGTGAGGATTGGGTGCTCACCGCCGGCACGCTCGACGAATGGGCGCGCATGCTGTGGGATTTCGACCGGCCCTACCGGCATCCCGGACGGTCGCTCGGCACGGCGACACAATTCGGCATTTCGCTCGGCGTCGCGCTCGCGCACCGGGAGAAGAAGCGCCTGGTGGTGGACCTGCAGCCCGACGGAGACCTTATGTTCGACGCGGGCGCGATGTGGGTCGCGGCGAAGCACCGCATCCCGCTCCTCGTCGTCATGTACAACAACCGCGCCTATTACAACGACTGGGAGCACCAGATCAGGATGGCCAAGCTGCGCGGCACGCCGGTAGCGCGCGCGCACATCGGTATGGACATGAGCGACCCCGATCCGGACTTTGCGTCGATGGCGAAGTCCATGGGGTGGTACGCGGAGGGCCCGATCGACAAGCCGAAGGACGTCGCCGCGGCGCTCAAGCGCGCGATCGCCAAGGTGAAGGCGGGGACGCCGGCGCTGCTCGACACGATCACACAGAAGCGCTAGGAGCGGAGAATG
>VBDE01000260.1 GCA_005883665.1 Betaproteobacteria bacterium | reverse complement strand
TGGCTGGGCAGGAAATTCGGAGTCGAGGAGTGATCCGGGGAACCGCGTGCTGAAAGTCACAGGGCTCTTCACCGAATACCCCAACGAGCGCGGCCAGATCGTGCGCGCCGCGCAGGACGTGACATTCGAAGTGCCGGAGGGGAAGCTGTTCACTCTGCTCGGTCCGAGCGGCTGCGGCAAGACCACGACCCTGCGCTCGATCGCGGGCCTGGAGCGCCCGCGCGCGGGGGACATTAGCGTCGGCGACCGCGTGGTGTATTCTTCGACGAGGAACGTCTTCGTCGCGCCCAACCGGCGCGGCTTCGGCATGGTGTTCCAGTCCTACGCCATCTGGCCGCACATGAACGTCTTCCAGAACGCGGCCTTTCCGCTGGAGGTCGGCGACCGCAGGTTTTCCGGGCAAGAAATTCGGGACAAGGTCCTGCGCGTCCTCAGAGCGGTGCAGCTCGATGAGCTTGCCGACCGCGAGGCGACCAAGCTCTCCGGCGGGCAGCAGCAGCGCCTCGCGCTCGCGCGGGCGCTCGTCATGGAGCCGCAGCTGCTCCTGCTCGACGAGCCGCTCTCCAACCTCGACGCGAAGCTGCGCGAGCGCATGCGCTTCGAGCTGAAGCGCCTGCAGCGGGAGCTCCGGATCACGACCGTGTACGTCACTCACGACCAGAGCGAGGCGCTCGCCCTGTCGCACTCGATCGCGGTGATGAACGAAGGCCATATCCAGCAGATCGGCACGCCGCGCGAAATCTACGAGCGGCCGCGCAGCCAGTTCGTCGCCGACTTCGTGGGAACGACGAATTTCCTGGACGGCACGGTTTTGGGGCGCGGCGCCGAGCCGGGACATTTCCGCGTGCGCACCGAGTTCGGCGAGGTCGAAGTTCTGTCCGACGACGATCTGCGCGGCAATGACCGCGTCGTGCTTTCGGTGCGTCCCGAGGACGTCGAGCTCGCCGAGACGCGGCCTCGAGGAGACAACGTCTGGGAGGCGCGCGTCGACCAGAAAGTGTTCCTCGGCGAATTCATCGACTTCCAGGTCAAGCTCGGCGGCCGCATCCTGCTCGCGCGAAGCCATCCCTCGATGCGAACGCCCGTCGGAGACGCCCTCTACGTGAAACTCCATCCGGAAAAGTGCGTGGCCCTCAAGGCCGCCTGAAACCATGTCCAAAACGAAAAAGAGCAAGAGTTCGACGGAAGCGGCCCAGTCGCGCTGGGCCTCCGACGTGATCGTCGACCTGCTGCACGCCTACGGATTGCCGCACGCGGCGCTCAACCCCGGCGCGAGCTACCGCGGGCTGCACGATTCGATCGTGAACTACGGGGAGAACCGCCCGACCATGATGCTGTGCCAGCACGAGGAGACGGCGGTGCAGATCGCGCACGGCTATGCCAAGGCGAGCGGCCAACCGATGGTCGCGATCCTTCACGACCTCGTCGGCCTGCTCCACGCCAACATGGCCATCTACTACGCCTACATCGATCGCGCGCCGATCTTCATCATCGGCGCGACCGGTCCCATGGACGAGGCCAAGCGACGCCCGCGCATCGACTGGATCCACACGGCGCAAGGGCAAGGCGAAGCGGTGCGCGCCTACACGAAATGGGACTACCAGCCGCATACGATAGCCGGCGTTCCCGAGGCGTTCGCGCGCGCCTACGCGGTGATGATGACCGAGCCGACGGGCCCGATCTACATGTGCTACGACGCGTGGCTGCAGGAGCAGAAGCTCGACCACGAGGTGCCGATGCCGCCGCCGCACGCGGCGAAGGTGCCGAGCAGGCTCGCGCCGGACCCGAAAGCCCTCGCCGCGGCCGCGGATCTCATCGCCGCCGCGAAGAACCCGGTGATCATCGCGGAGTTCGTCGGCCGGGAGCCCGAGGGCTTCCACGCGCTGGTCGAGCTCGCGGAGACGGGCGGCCTGCCTGTATACGATGTCGACAGCCGCCTCAACTTCCCCACGCGGCACCCGCTCAACATGAGCATGGTGAAGGACGTGTTCCGCGACGCCGACCTCGTGCTTTGCCTCGATACGCGCGACTGGGAGCGGCCCACGACCGAGCTCGCGAGCACGACGCGCGAGCTCACCTCGATCGTGCCGCCAGGGGCGAAATGGATCGACATCGGCTTCGGCGACCTCGAGCTCTCGAGCTGGGCGCTCGACTACCAGCGCCTGCACCACGCGGACTTGCGCATCCTCGCTGATACTTCGCTC
>VBDE01000258.1 GCA_005883665.1 Betaproteobacteria bacterium | reverse complement strand
TATACGACGTCGACAGCCGCCTCAACTTCCCCACGCGCCATCCGCTCAACATGAGCATGGTGAAGGACGTGTTCCGCGACGCCGACCTCGTGCTTTGCCTCGATACGCGCGACTGGGAGCGGCCCACGACCGAGCTCGCGAGCACGACGCGCGAGCTCACCTCGATCGTGCCGCCAGGGGCGAAATGGATCGACATCGGCTTCGGCGACCTCGAGCTCTCGAGCTGGGCGCTCGACTACCAGCGCCTGCACCACGCGGACTTGCGCATCCTCGCTGATACTTCGCTCGCCAT
>VBDE01000257.1 GCA_005883665.1 Betaproteobacteria bacterium | reverse complement strand
GGCAGGCTTCGAGCATCGCGACGCCGATGCGCTCGTTGAAGCGCGAGCGCACGATCCCGACGCGCAGGCCCTCGCCGCTCGAGTCGGGCTCGATCTCCGTCATCAGCCGTCCCGCGCCTTGGCGCCCTTTTCGACGTAGCCCGCGATCTCGAGCTCCCACCCGGCCATGCTCGGCATCTTGCGGGGCGAGGCCATGAGGCGCATCTTGCCAACCTTGAGATCGCGCAGGATCTGCGCTCCGATTCCGTAGGTGAGGAAATCCATCTTCGACGGCCCTTCGGGCCGTTCAGGCGAAGCGACGCGCTCGATGAGCTGGGACGCGCTCTCCGCGCAGTTGAGCAGCACCATGACGCCTTTGCCCTCGGCGGCGATGCGCTCAAGCGCGAGCACGGAGAGCGGCGCGTGCACGCGCACCAGTGTCTCCTTATCGGGCGTGATCTCTCCGCGTACGAGCGCGAGCTGCGTCTCCCCACTCAACTTTTCGAGGTAGGCGATAAGCCGGAACAGCCCGAAGCGGGTCTCGATCACGCGCTCGGTCACGCGCTTGATGAGCGATTCGTTCTGGCTTCGGAAGTGGATGAGATCGGCGATCGAGCCGATCTTGAGCCCGTGATGTTTCGAGAATTCGATGAGGTCGGGCAGCCGCGCCATGCTCCCGTCGTCTTTCATGATCTCGCACAGCACCGCCGCCGGGTGAAGTCCGGCGAGCTGCGCGAGGTCGCAGCAGGCCTCGGTGTGCCCGGCGCGCACCAGCACCCCGCCTGCTTGCGCGATGAGCGGGAACACGTGGCCCGGCTGGACGATGTCCGCGGGCGTCGCCTTGGGGGAAGCCGCCACCTTGATGGTGTGCGCCCGGTCGGCCGCGGAAATGCCCGTGGTCACGCCGGAGGCCGCTTCGATGGACACCGTGAAATTGGTGCCGTGCACCGAGCGGTTGCGCGCCACCATCGGCAAGAGGTTCAGGCGCTCGGCGTGCGCCTCGGTGATCGGCATGCAGACGAGGCCGCGGCCGAACTTCGCCATGAAATTGATTTTTTCCGCGGTGACGAACTCCGCGGCGAAAATGAGGTCGCCCTCGTTCTCGCGATCCTCGTCGTCGACGAGCACGGCCATGCGGCCGGATTTCAGCTCGGTGATGATTTCCTGAATCGAATTGAGGCTCATGGAAGTCGCCCGCTTACGAGCGCGGATTTTACGCCTATCGGGGCGGCACCGTCCCCGGCAAGCGCTGCATCCCAAGGGCGAGGGATCTCTGCGTTACTGCTCGCCCTGCTCGTGGCCTTCGATTTTCTCGCGGATGCGCGCGCCCTTGCCCGAGCGCGCTCGCATGTAGTAGAGCTTGGCGCGGCGCACGGCGCCCTTGCGTTTCAGCTCGATCGAGTCGATCAGCGGGGAATAGGTCTGGAAGGTGCGCTCGACCCCCTCGCCCGAGGACACCTTGCGCACGGTGAACGAGGAATTGATGCCGCGGTTCTTCTTGGCGATCACCACGCCCTCGTAGGCCTGCACGCGCTTGCGCTCGCCTTCGACGACGCCGACGTTGACGATCACCGTGTCGCCCGGGGAAAACTCGGGGAGCTTCTTCCCCATGCGCTTGATTTCTTCCTCTTCGAGCTTTTGAATGATGTTCATTGCTTCGCTCCTTCGTCCAATTCCTGCCTGAATTCTTCAAGCAGTTTGCGTTCGCCCTCGCTCATCCCGCGCCGCTCGAGGAGCTCCGGCCTTCGGAGCCACGTGCGCCCCAGCGACTGCTTCAGCCGCCAGCGCTCGATCTGCGCATGGTGGCCCGAGAGCAGCACCGGCGGGACCGCCTCGCCCGCGTACGTTTCCGGCCGCGTGTATTGCGGGCAGTCGAGGAGCCCGTTCACGAACGAGTCCTGCTCGGCCGACAGCCCGTCCCCGAGCGCACCGGGCAACTGCCGCACCACGGCATCGATCACCACCATCGCCGCGAGCTCGCCGCCCGAGAGCACATAGTCGCCGATCGACAGCTCCTCGTCCACACTGCGACGGACGAGGCGCTCGTCCACGCCTTCATAGCGTCCGCACAGCAGCACCAGGCGCGATTCCTTCGACAGCGCCATCACCTTCCCGTGACCCATCACCGGCCCTTGAGGCGACAGATGAATCACTTTCGATCCGCCCTGCACCGCGGCCTTTGCCGCGGCGATCGCCTTCTCCAGCGGCTCGGCGAGCATCACCATGCCCGGCCCGCCGCCGTACGGCCGGTCGTCGACCGTGCGGTAATTGTCCGTCGTGAAATCGCGCGGGTTCCACAGCGCGAGGCTCCACAGCCCGTGCTCCAGCGCCCGGCGCGTCACGCCCGAGTCGGTGACCGCCGCGAACGCCTCGGGAAACAGCGTCACACAATCGAAGCGGATCACCAGTCCGCTCCCCAGTCGACTTCGACCGTGCCCGCTTCGAGATCGACTTTGCGGATCACCTCCGCAGTCGCCGGCACGAGGCGCTCCCCGGATTCGTGCGCGACTCGCATCACATCGTTCGCGCCGCCGGCGCTGAAAAATCCCGTTACCTTGCCCAAGCGCTCGCCCTGAGCGTTCACCACCGCCATGCCGATCAGATCGGCCTGGTAGAACTCGTGCGCAGCGGGCTCGGGCAGATCCTCGCGACTCAACGCCACCTCGGCTCCGCGGAACGCTCCGGCCTGCTCCGGATCGTCGCATCCCTCGAAGCGCGCCACCAGGTGGGCGCCGTGCACGCGGCACTCCGCCACTGCGACCTCACTGAGCTTCCCCGGCTTGCCGACCCACCACGCGGAGTATTTGCAGAGGTTACCGCTCCCTGAGCCGAAGGGCTCGATCTTCAGGGCGCCCTTCACACCCCAGGGCGCCATCACGCGCCCCATCACCACCCACCTGGTTGGCCCGCTCGTCGCCAACCCGCCTCGCAAAGCGGCGCTACTTGGCCGCGGCTTCAGCCGGCGCCTTGTAGCCTTTGAAAAGGCGCGCCACCGTAGGGCTGAGCTTCGCGCCCTTTCCCCGCCAATAGGCAAGGCGGTCGGTCGCGAAACGCAGCGACTCGCGGCCCTCGGGCGCCTTCGGATCGTAGAATCCGACGCGCTCGATGAAGAGCTTGCCTGCTGCGCGGCGCGAATCGGCGACCACCACGTTGAAAAAGGGCCGCTTCTTGGCGCCGCCGCGCGAAAGACGAATCACCACCATGACGAATTGACCGAAGCCGAAAAGGGCGTGATTTTACGCGAGCTTAGGTGAGGTTGGCAAGGGAAAGCGACGGCGGCAGCGATCGATCTGTTCATGGCCTTCCCTCCTCCAAACTGTCTATACCCGCTATCTCATCCCCGGCATGAACCCCTTCATTCCCCGCATCATGCGCGCGAGGTTGCCGCCTTTCATCATCTTCATCATTTTCTGCATCTGCTCGAACTGGTTGAGCAGGCGATTGACTTCCTGCACCGGAACGCCCGCCCCCGCGGCGATGCGGCGCTTGCGCGAAGCCTTGATGAGCTCCGGCCGCACCCGCTCAGCAGGCGTCATGGAGTTGATGATGCCTTCGACGCGGCGCAGCTGCTTTTCGTCCATCTGCGAGGACTGCGCCGTTTGTGCGAATTGCGCAGGGAGCTTGTCGACCAAGGCCGACATCCCGCCCATCTTGCGCATCTGGCCGATCTGCTGCTTGAAATCCTCGAGGTCGAAGCCCTCGCCCTTTTTTACCTTCTCGGCGAATTTTTTCGCCTCCCCGGCATCGACCGTCTTTCGCGCCTCCTCGACGAGCGAGAGCACGTCGCCCATGCCGAGGATGCGTGAAGCCATGCGTTCGGGATGAAACTGCTCCAGGCCGTCCGGCATTTCGCTCACACCCGCGAACTTGATCGGCTTTCCCGTCACCTGCCGCACCGAGAGCGCCGCACGATCCCGGTGAGCGGCAGCGCGTCCCCGAAAGCCTTCGCGACCCTAATCGAGTCCTGGCCTTGCATAGAATCGACGACGAAAAGCGTCTCGACGGGCTTCAAGGCGGCGTGCAGATCGGCGATCTCCTGCATCATGGTTGCGTCGATCGCCAAGCGGCCCGCCGTGTCGACAAGCAGCACATCGTGGTAGTGCTTCCTGGCGTGATCGAGCGCGGCGAGCGCAATGGCCATCGGCTTCTGCCCCGTCCCCGAAGGGAAGAAATCGACACCGATCTGAGCCGCGAGCGTCCTCAGCTGCTCGATCGCCGCGGGCCGGTAGACATCGCAGGAGACGAGCAGGGGCTTTTTCTTGCGTTCCGTCACGAGCATTTTCGCGAGCTTCGCTGCGGTGGTCGTCTTGCCCGAGCCCTGCAGGCCGGCCAGCAACACGACCGCAGGCGGCGTCACCGCGAGATCGAGCGCCGCGTCCTCCCCGCCCATGAGCGCGGTCAGTTCGCTGTGCACCACGCCCACCAGCGCCTGGCCGGGGGTGAGGCTGCCGACCACTTCCGCTCCCTGCGCCGCTTCGCGCACGCGCTCGATGAAGGTCTTCACCACGGGAATCGCCACGTCCGCTTCGAGGAGCGCCATGCGCACTTCGCGAAGCGCCCCCTGGATGTTCGCCTCGGTGAGGCGCGCCTCGCCGCGAATCGTCTTCGCGATTCGGGACAGGCGCTCGGTCAGATTCTCAAGCACGGGAGGGCGTGGCGTCGGTGTAAACTGCGCGGATGCTGGCGATTCTACTCTACGCTGCCGCGTCTCTCCTCTACGCGATCCTCGCTTTTCACTTCTGGCGGACGCGCTGG
>VBDE01000256.1 GCA_005883665.1 Betaproteobacteria bacterium | reverse complement strand
GTACCTGCATCGGAGCCGCGCGGATCTGCTCGTCCGAGGTCACGCGCAAGGACACGTTGAAGCTCGCACCCGCCCTCGCGCTCGTCGGCCCCTCCCACCGGAGTTGCGCGGGCTCGGCCTTTCCCGGGCTCAAGTTGCCGGACAACGAGGCCCCGAGTGGGGGGGCGGGGAGCAGTTTTGCCATCGGCGCCAGCGGCGGCGAAGGAGCCGAGGCGGAGGCCGGCGCTCTTGGCGGTCCGCCCTGCGCGGCGAGCTGCTGTTCCCTGAGCGCGCTGAACTGCATCGTCTGGCGCGTGCCGGAAGGAAGGTGAACGAAGCTCACCTCGGTAGCGCTCACCGAGTCGACCTTGTACTGGTCATCGAGAGTGTCGCCTTCCTTGACCGGGAAAATCTCCTCGCCCCGCGCAACATACACTTCGATCCCCGATTCGCGGTAAAACTGGCCGGCGAAACGAAACGGCAGAGGCGGCGCGACGGGAACCGGCGCTTCGGAAACGGCGGCCGGTTTGGGCCGCGGCATCCACGAATGCGCGGAAAACGGATCGGCGGCGATCCTGCCCAGAACGGAACGGGCAGGAATTCCGGGCTGCGTTGCCTGCGACGCGGGTGCGGAGGATTGCCCGGGGTTCTGGGAGGCACTCGATGCCGGAGCCTTTGCCGAAGTTGGCGCGGCTGGGCCGCGAAGGTCGATCGCAACCCAGGCCGCTGCCCCGGCGAGCAGTGCAATCAAAACTGCGATTCTTGGCGGCCGACGCATTCTTGCCCCGATGTCCTGAATTCCGGATTTCTCCGGACTATTCTAGTACGACTGCATTACAAGAACACATTGTCGATCGGTGCCGGGTAGAGGAGTCGAACCCCCGACCAACTGATTACAAATCAGCTGCTCTACCAACTGAGCTAACCCGGCATCGGACACATTATACGTCTGCGGCAATGCCTCACCCCGGGAGTTCCCGCATGACTGCCGCGTCCTCGCGCCTTGAGCGGCGCGTCTTGCTTGGGCGCAAATACGCGAAGTGGAAACGGCGCGCGAGCGCGCGCTTCAACTTACTTGATCCGCCTCAACGTGGGTTTCCTGCCAGCTTTCGGGGGGCCCTTCGGGTCGGGTGGAGCTGCGACCTCTTTGCCGCTCGCCTCCCATGCCGTTTCCTTTTTCTCCGGCTCGAACGACATGCCGTGCCCGTTTTCGCCCGCGTAGATCGCCGCGACAGCCGTGACCGGAATGACGAGGTCCTTGGCGACCCCGGAAAAACGCGCGGTGCATTCGATGAGATCGTTCCCCATCTGCAGACGGCTTGCGGCAACGGGCCCGATGTTGAGAACGATTTCGCCGTTGCGCACGTATTCCATCGGCACGCGAGTCCGGGAGTCGACCACCACGGAAATGTGGGGCGCGTAGCCGTTGTCCACGCACCATTCGTACACCGCGCGCAGTAGATACGGCTTGGTGGAGGTGGGTTCTGACATCAGCGAGCGGCTGCCATTCTGAGCGAAGAATGACGGCGCTCCTGCGCCATCATTTCCGCATCACCTTTTCCGAAGGCGTCAGCGCCTCGATGAACGCGGGGCGGGAGAACAGGCGCTCTGCGTACTTCATGAGCGGCGCGGCCGCCTTGGGCAAGGTCACGCCGTAGTAGTCGAGCCGCCACAAGAGCGGGCTGATCGCCACGTCGAGCATCGAGAACTCGTCTCCCAGCATGTACTTCTGCTTGGTGAACACCGGCGCCATCTGCGTGAGCTGGTCGGCAACGTGCTGGCGGGCGCGGTCCTGTTGCTTCTGGTTGCCGTTCTCGAGCGCCTCGATGTGGGAAAAAAGCTCCACTTCGAACTGGAACAGAAATAAGCGTGCGCGCGCGCGCATCACCGGATCCGCAGGCATGAGCTGTGGATGGGGAAAGCGCTCGTCGATGTACTCGTTGATGATGTTCGCTTCGTAGAGGATCAGGTCGCGCTCGACCAGCACCGGCAGCCGGTTGTAAGGGTTCATTACCGCGATGTCTTCCGGCTTGTTGTACATGTCCACGTCGATGATTTGAAAGTCCATGCCCTTTTCGTACAGCACGATGCGGCAGCGCTGCGAGAACGGGCATGTGGTTCCGGAGTAGAGATTCATCATGTTTGCTTACCTTGTTGCCGAATTCGGATCGATGTGCAGGAAAAAAACGCGCGGGCACCGAGCGCGCCGCGCCTTTGGGCGGGTTTCTCTTCAGCGCACGTCTTTCCAGAACTCCCTGTAAAGGAGGTAGGTGAGCACGAGCAGCACCAAAAGAACCAGCATCACCACGTAGCCAACCTGCTTGCGGGTGAGCTGGTTGGGCTCGGACATCCAGGTCATGAAATTGACCAGGTCGCGGACCAGGATGTCGTAGTCGACCTGGGCGAGCGATCCCGACGTTTCGGTCCTGATCGTCTTGAGTATGAAGCGCTCCCCGTCCTTGCCGGCCTGATCGGGAGTCAACACATCGATTTTCCAGGCGTTTTTCTGCTGTCTGCCGATCGCTTCCGCCTGCTCGATGTTCTTGAACTTCCGCTCTACCTGCACCTGTTGCCCCGACAGCGTCCACAGCACGTGCGGCATGGCCACGCGCTCGAACACCATGTTGTTCCATCCGGTCGCCGACTCAGGGTCCCGGTAGAAGCTGCGCATGTATGTATATAGCCAGTCCGGGCCGCGAGCGCGGGCGATCACCGACAGGTCCGGGGGCGCCGTCCCGAACCATTCCTTTGCGTCCTTCCTCGTCATGGCGATGTTCATCAGCTCCCCGATCTTGTCGGCCGTGAAGAGCAGGTTGTCCTTGACTTGCTGTTCGGTGAGCCCGAGATCGAGCAGCTTGTGGTAGCGCATCATCCCGGCCGAGTGACAGTTCAGGCAGTAGTTGACGAAGCTGCGGGCGCCCGATTGCAGGCTCGCGACATCGCGCGGGTCGATAGGCGCCGAATCGAGCCTGACCGCTTCCTCCGCGGCGAGCCCAAGCGGAGCGGCGAGCGCAAGCAGGGCGATGAGCGTTTTCATTTCCAGGTGACCCTTTGCGGCTCGGGGCGGGTGGTATCCATCTTCGAATACCACGGCATGAGGAAGAAGAACAGGAAGTACACCGCCGTGCCGACCTGCGCCGCGAGCGTGCGCCCGCCGGTCACGGCCTCGGTGCCGAGGTAGCCGAGCACGAAGAACGCGATCACGAAGAGGGCGATCGCCGTCTTGGTGATCGGCCCCTTGTAGCGGATCGACTTGACCGGGCTCCGATCAAGCCATGGCAGAAAGAAGAAGATCACGACCGAAGCGCCCATCAGCACGACGCCCCAGACTTTGGCATCCAGTGTCAGGAATCCAAGCAGCAGCACAAGCGCGCTCACCCCTACCGCGATCCGGGTTGCGCTGCTCTTGACACTCCAAATGATGAGGAGCGCAAAGGCGACGACCCCCGGAGCGAGCGCCCAAAGCAC
>VBDE01000255.1 GCA_005883665.1 Betaproteobacteria bacterium | reverse complement strand
CGAACGATCGCAGCCAGAAGACCTTGCGCAGCTACTCCCGCCCTTTCGATCTGCGCGGGTTCGATCCGAAGCTCTGGGTCACCGGCCGGAAAAACTGCTGGGAGGTGGGCGAAGCGGTCGATGAGATACGCCACTACCGGCTGGTGACCAAGAGGCAGGCGCGGGTACTGCGCCTTCGCGATGCCATCGAGCGCAGGGCTGGCGCCCTGCTCGAGCACCGGCCGCCGCGAAAACGGTAGACCAGCGGTTCAAGCGATTTCCCGCGCCCGGCGCACGCTTTCGATCAGCGAAGTGCGCATGAGGAATTCCTTGTGGAGGCGGGGATCGGCGACCGAGCGCCGCAGCTTGTCGAAATTGTCCTGGCGTACTTTCGGATCGCGCTCCTCGAGCCTCTTCTTGTTCGCGACGGTCTGCTGCTGCACGAACTCGATGTTGATCGGCCGCCGGCGACGCTCGTAACGATCGAGCAATTCCTCGCCTGCCTGCCCGATCGCGACCCGATGCAGCGTGTCGGCGAGCTCCATCGCGTCGTGGATGCCGCAGTTCAAGCCGAGGCCCCCGACCGGATTATTGACGTGCGCAGCGTCACCCGCGAGGAACACCCGGCCCTTGCGGAAGGATTTCGCCACGCGCTGGTGCACTCGATAGATGTTCCGGTGCGCGACGAGCTCCATCGGATGATCCTTGTGCAATTTCCGCAGCCTCCGGAGCACCGAGCCTCGAGAAAACGCCTCGTCGTCCGTTTCGTTCTCCCGGGCCGGAAACACCGCACGCCAGCGTCCCATCAGATCGTCGCCCATGACCTTGAAGAGGTTGGTCCACTCCTCCGGATCGGAGATGTAGCTGCGCGGGCAGCAGCCCAGCGCCGCCTGGAAGTCGAACAAGCTCGTGAGCACCAGGAAGCGCTCGGGCCAGGTGTAGCCTTCGAATTCGACATCGAGGCATTTGCGCACGGTGCTGCGTCCGCCGTCGCACCCGATCACGTAGTCGAAGACGTGGCGCTCCGCGCCCTCGGTCGTGACTCGGGCGCCTCTGGAGTCCTGGACTACATCGGTCACGCTCGTCCCGAGCCGAAGCTCGACGTTCGGCATCGCGGCAAGCCGCCTGAGGCCGAGCTCGGACAGTTTGTGCTGCTCGGTCTGGACGACGAACGGGTACGGAGTCTCGTCGCGCAGCACCTGGTGGTCGAACTCCGCGACGAGCGTCTTAGTCACGCCGTCCCAGAACTGGAAATACCGCGCGACCAGGCCGACCGATTGAAACTCATCGAGAAGCCCGAGCTCGGCGAGCATCTCGAGCGTGGAGGGATGCGTGGTCGCGGCTCGCGGGCTGCGATCGATCTCGCGCTCCGTCTCGAAAAGCGCGACCTGCATGCCTTTTCCTGCGCAGGCGATCGCCGCGACGACGCCGACCGGGCCCGCGCCGACGATACAGACCCGCGCCATCATGGGACCGGGCGGCGATCAGCGCGTGCCCGCGTGTCCTTCCGGCGCGGGCAGCGCTTCGTCCGTCGCCCGCTTCGAG
Source organism: Betaproteobacteria bacterium (assembly GCA_005883665.1). Lineage (GTDB taxonomy): Bacteria > Pseudomonadota > Gammaproteobacteria > Burkholderiales > SG8-39 > VBDM01. The sequence goes on along the minus strand of VBDE01000255.1, from coordinate 5,598 downwards.
TGGTCCTCAGCGAGGAGCAGATACATCGCCGGAACGACGAAGAGCGTGAACAGCGTCCCGATCGAAATCCCGGTCGCGATCACCAAGCCCATGTGGGAGCGGCTCACCGCGCCTGCGCCGCTCGCGATGAGGAGCGGAACCACGCCCAGCACCATCGCGCCAGTGGTCATCAGGATCGGCCGCAAGCGGATGCCGGCGGCTTTCTCGATCGCCTCGCGCTTCGAGAGCCCCTGCTTCTGGAGGTTGTTGGCAAACTCGACAATGAGGATGCCGTGCTTGCTGATGAGCCCGATCAGCGTCACCAGGCCCACCTGGGTGTAAATGTTGAGGCTCGCGCCGCCGATCCCCAGGCTCACGAAAATGAGCGCTCCGCAGATCGACATCGGAACCGAAACCAGGATGATGATTGGGTCGCGGAAGCTCTCGAACTGCGCCGCGAGGGCGAGGAAAATGATGATGAGCGCGAAGAAGAACGTCACGATCAGCCCGGTCGATTCTTGGATGAACTGCCGCGACGGGCCTGAGTAGTCCACGGAGTAGCCTTGCGGCAGGGTTCGCTTCCCGAGGTCCTGCAGGTAGGCAATCGCCTCGCCCTGGGTGATTCCGGGAAACGGCACTCCGGCGATGGTCGCGGCGTTCTGCTGCTGGAAGCGATTGAGCGCCTGCGGAACGGTGCTCGTCTTGATGTGAACGAGGGTGGAAAGCGGGATCGAGTTGCCGCTCGCGGTGCGGATATAGGTATTGTTCAGCTGGTCGGCGTTCAGCCGGTCGGCCTGCTGCACCTGCGGGATCACCTTGTAGGCGCGGTCGTGGAAACTGAAGTAGTTGACGTAGCCTCCGCCGACGAGCGAAGACAGCGCCCCGCCCACGTCTTTCATGGTGAGCCCGAGCTGGGCCGTCAGCTCCCGGTCGATGACGATCGTCGACTGCGGCAGGTCGTACCTGAGGTCGTTGTCGGCGAAGATGAACATGCCGCTCTTCTGCGCTTCCTGGTGGAAAGCGGAGGCGACCTCGTTCAGGCGCTCGAAGGCGTCGGTGGTCTGGATGACGAACTGCACCGGAAGACCGAATGCGCCGGGAAGGGGCGGGGGCTGGAACGCCGCCGCGCGCAGCCCCGTTATGCTCTCCAGTTCCTTCTGGACGACGGGCTGAAGCTGGGCCGCCGTGGCTTTGCGCTCGCTCCAGGGCTTCAACACCATGCCGGCGATCGTCAGCCCCGGAATGTCGAGCTGGAACACGTGGTCGGTCTCCGGGTGCTTAACGAAAGTCTCGTACACGATGCGCGTGTAGAGCTGCCGCTGCTGCAGCGTCGAATTGGGCGCGGATTGCGCGGAGCTGATGATGATGCCCTGGTCCTCCGGCGGCGCGAGCTCGGACTTGGCGGTGGCGTAGAGGAAATAGATGCTGCCCAGCACGACGAGCGCGAACACCGCGGTCACGGGCACCCAGTTGAGCGTTCCGTGGAGCAGGTGCTCATAGCGGCGATGCAGCGCGCCGAAGCTGCGGTCGAGCAGCAGCACGAGCTTCGTATCCCAGCTCTTCTGGTTCGGGTCGTGGGGATTCAGGAGGCGCGAGCACATCATCGGCGACAGCGTGAGCGCGACAATCGCGGACACGATGACCGCGCCCACGAGCGTAAAGGCGAACTCCGTGAACAGCGCCCCGGTCAAACCGCCGAGGAAGCCGATCGGCACATATACGGCGACGAGGACGACGGCCATCGCGATGATAGGGTTGGCCAATTCGCGCGCGGCAAGAATCGCCGCGTGCGTGGGCTTCATGCCCTCTTCCAAGTGGCGGTTGACGTTTTCCACCACGATGATGGCGTCGTCCACCACGAGGCCGATCGCGAGCACGAGCGCAAGCAGCGTCAGCAGGTTGATCGAGTAGCCGAGCGCGAACATCAGCGTGAACGTGCCGACGAGCGACAGCGGGATCGCCACCGTGGGGATTACCACCGAGCGGACCGAGCCGAGGAAAGCGAACACGACGAGCGTGACGATGACGAGCGCCTGTTCACGAACTTGGTCGAGTCGTAGACGATCTGACCCTGCAGGCCCTGCGGCAACTGGGCCTGAATACCGGGAAAGACGTTCCGTACGCGCGCTATGACATCGAGCAGGTTCGCCGCAGGCGCGACGCTGATACCGATATAGACGGCCTTCTTCCCGTCGAAGCCGACTTCCGAATCGTAGTCCTCGGCCCCGAGCGTCACGTTGGCGACGTCGCTGAGCCTCACGACCGCGCCGCCCTGCTGCTTGACGACGAGGTTCTTGAACTCCTCGACCGAGCGCAGATTGGTCGAGGCGGTGAGGTTCACCTGCACCATCTGCCCCTTGGTCGAGCCCACCGCCGAGAGGAAGTTGTTCGCCGCGAGCGCGTTGCTGACGTCCGCAGCGGTCAGGTTGTACGCGGCGAGCCGGTCCGGGTCGAGCCAGGCGCGCATCGCGAAGAGCTTGCCGCCGAGGATATCGGCCGACTGCACCCCTTCGACCGCCTGCAGCTTCGGCTGCACGACGCGGATCAGGTAGTCGGTGATCTTGTTGGGGGGAAGAACGTCGCTCGCAAAGCCGATATACATCGCGGCGATCGTCTGGCCGACCTTGACCGTAAGCACGGGCTGCTGCGTGCCCGGCGGGAACTGGTTCAAGACGGCGTTGACCTTGGTGTTGATCTCGGTGAGCGCCTTGTCGACCTCGTAGTTCAGCCGCAGGGCGACCGTGATCGTGCTCACGCTCTGGCGGCTGACCGAGCTCATGTAGTCGATGCCGTTCGCCTGCGCGATGGAATTCTCGAGCGGCGCGGTGATGAACCCGGCGACGAGCGCCGGGTCCGCCCCGACGTAGGTGGTGGTCACGGTCACGACCGCGTTCTGCGTGCGCGGGTACTGCAGGACGGGCAGGAGCCCGATCGAGCGCAGGCCGAGCACGAAAATCGTCAGGCTCACGACCGTCGCGAGGACCGGCCGCTCGATGAAAATATCGGTGAACTTCCTCATCGGTGCCTCCAGTTCACTGGTCCCTGGGCTGCGGCGCGCGCTCGTTCGCCGGCTGGATCGAGTTGTTGACGATCACGGGCACCCCCGTGCGCAGCTTGATCTGTCCGGCGGTGACCACCGTGTCCCCCTCCTTGATGCCCGAGAGGATCGCGACCTGGTCGCCGCGCGTACCGCCAACCGTGACGAACTTCTGCTGCGCGAGAAGCGATGCTTTCCCATCCTGGCCCTTTTGTTCCTCGACGACGAAGACGGTGTCGCCGTAGGGATTGTAGGAGACCGACGTCTGCGGCAGCGTGATATAGCGTTGCGGTTCCCCCGACGTAATGGCGACGGTCGCGAACATGCCGGGCAGGAGCATGCGCTTGGGGTTGCGGATGGTGGCCCTCACCTGGACATTTCGCGTCGCCGGGTCCACCTTCGGATCGATCGAGCTGATCTCGCCCTGGATCGGTCTTGAGCACGATCCTTTGCTTCAGCACGATTTTCCCGAGCGACTTTTGCGGCGCGTAGAAATCAACGTAAACCGGATCGAGCGCCTGCAGCGTCACCAGCTTGGTCCCGGCGGTCACGTACTGCCCGATGTCGACCGCGCGGATCCCGAGGCGCCCGTCAAAGGGCGCGCGAACGAGCTTCTTGTTCACGAGCGCCTGCTGCTCGGCGAGCTGCGCCTTCGCGCTCTTCAGGTTCGCGGCGTCGGCGTCCACCACCGCCCGGCTCACTGCCTGGATCTCCAGCTGCTTCTGGTCGCGCTGGTAGTTGACTTCCGCGAGCTCCGCGGCCGCAGCAAGCGACTGCAGCCTCGCGAGATCCGACTCGGCGTTCAGCTGCACGAGCGGCGCGCCGGCCTCGATCTCCTGGCCCGACTGGAAGAGGATTGCGGTGACCACGCCGGCCACCTCGGGCGCGATGTCAGCGCCGCGGACCGCGCGCAGCGTCCCCACGGCCTGGAACTCACCCTGCCATTCGGACAATCCGGCCTTGGTCGTCGAGATGGTCTGCGGCGGTATGCATACGTTTAGTCATCGAATGCGACTCCTTAATATTCTATTTCCTGACACCAGCTCACTTAGCGAGCGTGGGCCACGCCGGGTCCTGGTCACCGCGGCGCCACCATCCTCCGCCCAGCGCCTGGAAAAGCGCCGCCGTGTCCGCATAGCGCGCCGCCTGCGCCTGAACGAGACCGATCTTTGCCTGTTCGTACTGGCGCTGCGCATTGAAGAGCGCGAGATAGCTCGCCGAGCCGAACTGCAGCTGCTTGGTCGTCATGTCGAGGCTTTCGCGCGCGGCGGCCTCGGCATCCGCCTGCGCCTTGAGCGCGATCGCGTCGAACTCCAGCGCAAACAGCACGTCGGCGACGTTCTGGAAGGCGGCGAGAACGGTCTGCTGATACTGCGCGAAGGCCTGGTCGTAGGCGGCTTGCGCGCCGCGCTTCCTCGCCTGGAGCTGTCCTGCATGAAAAATCGGCTGAAGCACGCTTGCCCCGATGTTCCACAACAGATTGCCGCGATCGAAGAGATTCGCGGTGTTGGTCGCGCCCACCCCATAGCTGCCGCTGATGCTCAGTTGCGGGAACATGAGCGCCTGCGCGACGCCGATGCGCGCATTCGTCTGGCGCAGAACGGTTTCGGCCGCGCGGATGTCCGGCCTCTGGCGCACGAGATCCGAGGGTAGGCTCACCGGAAGGTTCTGCGGAAGCTGGAACGCCGAGAGATCGAGCTCGGGCAGCCGCGCCTCGTCCGGAAACTTTCCGACCAGGACCGCAAGCTGATTGCGGGTCTGCGCGAGGGCTTTCTCGAGAGGCGGCAGGTTCGCCCGCGTCTGCGCAAGCTGCGCGCGCTGCGCGAGCACGTCCGCGCGAGAGAGGGCGCCGAGGTCAAATTGCTTCTCGACCAGCTGCGCCTGGCGCTCCTGCGAATCGACGATATCGCGCGTCGCCCGAATCTGCTCGCGCAGCGACGCCGCGCGGAACGCGGTGGTCGCGATGTTGGCCGTCAGCGAAAGATAGGTGGCCTCGAGCTGAAAGCGCTGGAAGTCTATGCCCGCCTGCAGCGCCTCGAGCTCGCGCCGCGCCCCGCCCGCCACGTCGATGGCGTAGGAGACGTTGACCGAAGCGTTGTACAGATTGAAGACGCTGCCGGGGATCGCCGGATTGCCCACAGACGCGCCGGAAATGCGCTGACGCCTCGCCGACAAGCCCGCGTCGACGCTCGGGTAGAGCACCGCGTACTGGGCGTTCAAGTTCTCCTCGGCCTGGCGGAGCGCGGCCTGAGCCGCGGCGAGAGTCGGATGGCCGCTGAGCGCAGTGCGCATCAGCCCGTCGAGCTCGGGCGAACCGAAGAGCGTCCACCACTCGGCGGAGATCTTTGCCCCCACCTCGAAGCGCTGCGCCTCTCCGCCGCGCACCGCGGCTGCTTCGGTGCGCTCGGGCTGCGGCCTTTCGGTGTAGATGCCCGCCGCCGGGGGGACCGGCGCGTGGTAGTCAGGGCCCACCGCACAGGCAGCGAGAAAAGCGGCCGTTGCGCTGACCGCGAAGCTTTGAAGGCTAAAGGTCGCGGTCATCTCTTTTCCTTCGTTCGCTTGCCCGGGCCTTTCGGGCCCAG
>VBDE01000254.1 GCA_005883665.1 Betaproteobacteria bacterium | reverse complement strand
GTGGAAATGCTCAAGCACCGCGCGAAAAGCCTGAATCTCGCGCACGTCTATCCGCTCGGTGCGCTCACCTGGAAGCTCGGCGGCGAGCGGCTCACCGAGATGGCGGTGCTGCGAGACGCGGGGTGCATTGCGTTCTCCCACGCCGACACGCCCCTTCCCGACACGCAGATGCTGTGGCGCGCGCTGCAATACGCCGCGACCTTCGGCATCGCGGTGTGGCTGCGGCCGCAGGACGGATTTCTCGCGCGGGGGGGCGTGGCGCACGACGGGGAGGTCGCCACCCGGCTCGGTCTGCAGGGGATTCCCGCGTTCGCCGAGACCATCGCGCTCGCCACCATCCTGCAACTCGTGCGCGCCACGCGCACCCGCGTCCATTTATGCCGCCTTTCCACTGCCGAAAGCGTCGCGATGCTGCGCACGGCGAAGAAGGAGGGGCTGCCCGTCACGTGCGACGCAAGCGTGCATCACGCGCACCTCTCGGAGATCGACCTCGGCTACTTCGATTCCCATTGCCACGTGATCCCGCCGTTCAGGTCCTTGCGCGACCGCGATGCGCTGCGCTCGGGGCTTGCCGACGGAACCATCGACGCGCTGTGCTCGGATCACGCGCCGGTGGACGAGGATGCGAAGCAGCTGCCTTTCGCCGAATCGGAGCCGGGGGTGACGGGTCTGGAGCTCCTGCTGCCTCTCACGCTGAAGTGGGCCGAGGAGATGCGCCTCGCGCTGCCCGAATCGCTCACCACGGTGACCTCCAACCCGGCTGCGATTCTGGGCGTGTCGGCGGGGGATCTCGCCGCCGGCCGGGATGCGGATGTGTGCGTGTTCGACCCGAACGCGCACGTCAAGATCACCGCGGATTTCCTCAAGAGCCAGGGAAAGAACACGCCCTTCATCGGCTACGAGCTGCCCGGCCGCGTTCGCTACACCCTGGTCAGCGGGCAGGTCGTGTACGAGGCTTGATCCTCCGAAAGATTCAAGACGGCGCCAGCACCAGGCGCGCCACCAGGTTCTCCAAGAGCATCAGCAGGATCTGCGCGACGAGCAGCACGAAGAGCGGCGAGAGGTCCACGTTGCCTATGGTTGGAACGAAGCGCCGAAAGATCGCGTAGAAGGGGCGGGTCAACGCGTCGAACACGGGTGCAAGCGGGGCGTAGGGGTTGACCCAGCTGATGATGACTTGCACGATCACCACGCCGATCAGCAGGTAGAGAGAGGCGCGCATCAGCTCCATCGCGGCAAGCGTGAACAACATCCCCGCTGCGATGCCGGGGGCTCCGGCAAAGGAGAATCCGCGCAGCCAATAGAGCAGCACGAGCATCAGCGCCTCGACGGTCCAGGCGATCAGAATGCTCCCGAGGTCCAGTCCGAACAGGCCCGGGACTATGCGGCGCGCCGGCCGGACGATCCAGTCTGTCAGCGCGGAAACGAACTGCCCCACCGGGTTGCGGAACGGCGCCCGCAGCCACTGCATGTGGAAGCGTAAAAGCAGCGCGTACACGAAAAAGCCGAACGCGGTCTGGATCAGCAGGTGGGCGATCTGGCTGAACATCGCGCTCCCTGCTTCATTCCTTGCCCAGCTCGTCGCCCAGTTCCTTGCCGCGCTCGTTGGCGGCATGGATCGCGCGGATGATCGCTTCCTTCACTTCGTCCTTGGCCATGCTCGCCAGCGCCCGCTCGGTCGTTCCGCCTTTGGAGGTCACCCGCTCGCGCAGCACCGCGACCGGATCGGGACTGGTCGAAGCGAGCTTGGCCGCGCCGGTGAAGGTGTTCAACACGAGCTGATGCGCGATCTGCACCGGGAGTCCCAGCTCCCGCGCGGCGTCCTCGACCGCCTCGATGAAGTAGAACACGTAGGCAGGTCCGCTTCCGGAGATCGCGGTCACCGCGTCCATCTGCGATTCGTCGGTAATCCAGACCGTGGCGCCGACCGCGCCGAGGACCGTCTCGGTCTGGTCGCGGTCCTCGCGCGTGACCGCCTTCGAGAACGGGAAGAGGCCGGTAACCCCTTCGCCGATCATCGCCGGCGTATTGGGCATCGCCCGAACCAGGCGCGTGTGTCCCTTCAGCCACTTGGAGAGGTTGGCGAGGCGCACGCCCGCGGCGATGCTGATGACCAGATTGGCGTTGTCCGCAATCCCGGATTTGGCGGCCGCTTCGCGCAGGTGCTGGGGTTTCACCGCGAACACCACGACGTCGTTCGCCCGCATCGCATCCTTGGGTTTGTCGAAGCTCGTGACTCCGTACTTGTCCACGAGCTTGCGGCGCGCCTCGGCGCTGATCTCGACCACGCGTATGTCCTGCAGTGGAAAATCCTTGCGCAACAGTCCGCCGATGAGCGCGTCGGCCATGTTGCCGCCGCCGATGAATGTGATTTTCATGACAGACTCAGTCTTGCCTTTCTCCAAAAATCGCCGTACCTACCCGTACCAGAGTCGCGCCTTCGGCGATCGCCGCCTCGAGGTCCGCCGACATGCCCATCGAGAGCGTATCCATCGCAAAGCCATCGCGGTTCAGCCGGTCGCGCAGCTCGCGCAGTTGCGCGAAGCGCCGGCGCTGCAGGGCTTCATCGGGCGTCGGCTCGGGCACCGTCATGAGTCCGCGCAGCTTCAGGCGCGGCAACGCCCCCACCTGCTTCGCCAGGTGCGCCGCTTCCGAAGGCGCGACGCCGCTCTTGGTCGCCTCGCCCGAAACGTTGACCTGGATGCAGACCTGCAGCTCGGTTCGCCCCGGGCCGCGCGCTTGTGCGAGCCGCGCGGCGATTTTCGCACGGTCGATCGAGTGGACCCAGTCGAAATGCTCTGCGATCGCGCGCGTCTTGTTGCTCTGGATCGGGCCGATGTAATGCCAGGTGAGCCCGAGCGAAGAGAGCTCGCGGATCTTTTCGACGCCCTCCTGCACGTAGTTCTCGCCGAAATCGCGCAATCCCGCCTGCGCCGCCTCGCGCACCGCCTCCGGCGGAAACGTCTTGCTCACCGCGACCAATCGCACCGATTGGGGAGGCCTGCCCGCCGCCCGGGTCGCGGATTCGATGCGCTGCCTCACGGCTTGCAAGTTCAAGGGTATTGAGGACATAATCAGCGCGGCGATGCGAGCGCGGCGGACCTGAAAACTCTCGCTCTTTCATCTGCTTAGGCCCTTGCTCCGGATTCCGTTCGGGCCTCACGTTGAAGGGGATTATAG
>VBDE01000231.1 GCA_005883665.1 Betaproteobacteria bacterium | reverse complement strand
CCCCTTGGCGACCTGCTTGGCGAGTTCGGCTTTTTTCAGCGCTTCGAGGAGCAGGCTCATCTTGAGAACTCGGGCACCCCTGCCTTGCCGGGGTTGGAGCGCGAAATGAAGTCTTCGTCTGGAATCATCGTTCGGAACGAGCGGAAGTCACCGTCGATGCTCGGGTCCTTTACCACGATGGGGCGCAGAAAAACGACGAGCTCGGTCTTGGTGTTGTTGCGGTTGCGCGAGCTGAACAGCGAACCGATGATCGGGATGGAGTTGATAATCGGAATCGTGTCTTCGATGTCGTTGACCGAATCCTCGATCAATCCTCCCAGCACGGCGATTTGACCGCTGTTGACCTTGATCAACGATTCCATTTCCCGCATGCGCAACTGCGGGATCAGGTTTTGAGGCACATTCGCCCCCGTGAAGATCGGATTCGGATCCGGCACGAATTTCACCAGTCGTGTCGTGGTCGGTTTAACGTTCAATAGAATGATGTCGTTGTCGCTGATCTGAGGGGTCACGTTCATCACGAACCCTACCGGCACAGTGATTGGAGTTGTGTTGGTGGCCGTTGTCGAGAGTGCATTGATATTTCCAGGGACCACGGTCACCTGAACGTTAAAGTAAACGATATTGTCGACGACCCGAAGCAGAGCGGTCTGGTTGTTGAGCACTGAAATCTTCGGGCTCGAAAGCACCCGCACGTTCCCAAAGGACTCGAGCAACTGGAGGATCCCGGAGATATTTCCCCGTGATGCGTTGACGGTTAGAATGCTGGGAAACCCCGGGGTACTGGGAAGGCCTGATGTCCTTCCCGTCTCGGTCACCAAAATCGAGGTCAGCCCTCGAACGCGCAGGGCGGACCAATCGATGCCCTGCTGATATTGGTTGTTCAACTGGACTTCGGCGATCGTCGCTTCGATCAGCACCTGGCGTTTTGCGTTGGCCAGCACCTGATCGAGAAATTCCTGGATCTTTTCGTGCTGCCGCGAGGTCGCGCGGACGATGACGAGGCTCGCCTCGGCGTTGACGATCACGGCCGCTGCCTCCCGGAAGCTGATGTTGGGCGTGGTCGTCTCGGGGACAGCGGGGCTCGACGCGCCCGCAGGGCCGGGAGCGACCGCTCGGGGCTGGAACGCGGGGCCAGTCGGCAGAATCTTGTCCGTCTCGTGCAGGATGTCTTTGACGTTCTTTTCCAGCGTGGCCCAGAACTTGTTGTCGGAAGTGTTGCGGACCGTCGTGCTGGAGCTGTTGCCGCCGCCCGTCCCGCCTGCGCCGCCGCCCCCTCCGGCGCCGGCAGTCCCGCTGCCGGTCCCGATTTGCGAGGAAACGCCAACGGTCCCCGTGGAGGTGCGCTCCATGTTGACGTAATCGATCCGGTAAGTGTGCAGGTACGGGGAGTCCGGCATGACGACCAAGTTCGGGCCGTCCAGTTCCCAGCGCATGTCAACCTGCTTGGAAATACGCGACAGAAGCTGCGGCAAAGTCTGCTCGATCGCATTGAGCGTGACCGTCCCGGTGATTCCAGGGTGAACGTCTATGTTCAGCTTGGCGTCGCGGGCGAGAGCGAACAGCAGTTCCTGAACCTTGACTCCGTTTACCACCACGCTGTAAGTCTCGGGTCGCTGCGTAGGCTTGGGCTTGGGCAGGATCGTGGAGATTTGTATCGGAGCAGGCACGGTCCCGGAAGGCGCCGGCTCCCCGGCGCGAAGGTGCGTGTCCGACTGCTGAATCGGCGCGTGGGCGCACGCGCCCAACACGAGCACAGAACACGCCAGCGAAATGCGTCGCAAGGTCGCCTCCGATCCCCGCTCCAACTTGCCGCCGGGGCAGAATTTCCCGGACCAGTATAACAGTACCACGTAACAAACTGATTTAACAAACCAAAAGAACTACAGCGCCGCGTATTTCCCGCCGGCACTTACTGGCGATTCTGGCTGCGCATTCTTTCCACGCTTCGATAGTACGGACGGTACGCGGAAAGCTGAGGCGGCAGCCCCTTTATCGCATCCAGGGCTTCGGCCGGGCTCGCATACGACCCGTAAGCGACGCGGTAGTGCTGTAGGCCGTCGATCTTCACGCTGTAGACGAAGAGCTCGCCAACTGGCAGCACCTTCGATGCACGAAGCAAGAAGTCTTCCAGTTGCCCTAGTTCTTTCGAATTGACAATGGCCAACTGGATTGCGTAGTGATCTCTGGGCGCGCTCTGGAGCCACTCCTGGGTTGCGGTAAAGCGTCCTCGAGCGAGCTGCCCCCGCCCGGGAGGCAGCGGCTGCGCGAGTGTCGAGGTTTCCACGCTTCGTCTGAATGCCGACGCGTCCGCGTTCGCGGACGGAGACAGGCCCGAAACAATGGGCATCGCCGCTGTCGCGGGCCGGGCGGGGGGTTCAGCTGCCGTGCTCGCCGCGGCTGGAGGGGGGACGGGCGCGATGGCTGATCGACCGGCCGAAAGGAGCATGTGTGTTACCCAGCCGAGCACAACGCCCGCGGCGAGCGCAGCCGCGCCGATCCGAATCTTTTGCATGCCGGTCCGCGTTCGGTGAAACTCGGTGTCGCGCACGGCCCTTTTTGCCTCAGCCTGGGTGACCGCATGGGTGCCGGCTGCGAAGGCCGCGAGCAGGGCCTTGTCCGACAGGATATTGACCCGGCGCGTCAGTCCTTGGGACGCGCTCGAAATGACCTTGATTGCTCTCCGATCGAAAATCTTGGGACCGCGGTAGCCGGCGGCGCGCATGCGAAAGTCGATGTAGTTCTCGATATCACTGCGCACCAGGGGCTCCAGGCGAAAGCTGTGAGTGATGCGCTCCCTCAGCTGCCGCATGCCGGCCGCGTCGAGGTGCTCGTCGAATTCCGGCTGCCCGAAGAGAACGATCTGCAGCAGCTTGTGACGGTTCGATTCGAGATTCGACAGCAGCCGGATCTCCTCGAGCGTTTCGTCGGGCATCGCGTGCGCTTCGTCGATCAGCACTACCACCCGGCGGCCCTCGCCGAAGAGCCGGATGAGATGCTCCTGCAGTGCCCGAAGAATGCGCGTCGTTTGTCCTTTTTCCAGTTCGAGCTTGAGCTCGTCGCCGATTGCAAGAAGGATTTCGTCGCGCGACAGCGACGGATTGGCGAGATAGATGGTTTCGACCGTCGCAGGCAGCCGCTCCATCAGTACACGGCACAGCATCGTCTTGCCGCTGCCGACCTCGCCGGAGACCTTGACGATGCCCTCGTCATGGGTGATGGCGTAGAGCAGGGCTTCGAGCGTCGCCCCGCGGTTGGCGCCCTGAAAGAAGAAATCGGTGTCGGGGGTGATGCGAAAGGGCGGCTCTTTCAGCCCGAAATGGTCTAGATACATCGAATCCCCTCCCGGAGCGGGCCGCTAGCTCTATTGCTGCTTTTGCGCCGATTCCATGCGGGAGTACAACGTCGTGCGGTTGATACCGAGCATTTTGGCCGCCTGACTGACGTTGCCTCGCGTGAGCTTCATCGCCGCCTCGATGTAGCCCTGTTCCCAGGCTTTGAGCATCTCGTCGAGATTGAAGCTGCGCTCGCGCTGCAGATGGCGTTGTGCCTGCTCGATCAGCGTCCCCGGATCCGATGGCAATCCGGGTCCCCTGTCTGCCTGCGCTTCCAGATCGAACTC
>VBDE01000230.1 GCA_005883665.1 Betaproteobacteria bacterium | reverse complement strand
CAGCAGGGTCACGACGTACCTTTTCTACGCGCCCCACGTCGTGACCCTGCTGGACGGCCAGCGGTTCTTCGACGTCGGGGTGCGCGCGGAGGTCGAGGTGATCAGGAACAGCTTCCTGTATGTCGGCTACCGGCAGATGCAGGCCGAGCTCGACAACCAGGTGAAGCTCAACGTCGACAAAGGTGCCTTCGTCGGCATGCAGATCAAGTTCTAGTCTCGCCTGCCGGCGATGCCGACGGCAGCGCGGCTGCGCTCGGTTGGGAGCCGCGCTCCCGGCGGTTCGGGGCAGAGCTATCTCTTGTCCATCGCCCTGATCGTATCTTCCAGGTTACGGCGCATGCGGTTGAAGGACCGCGCCAGCACCGCCAATTCGTCCTTGCCCGACTCAGGCAGTTCCGGGACGGCCTTTTCGGCGCTACTCGTCCTGCCGATGCTCAGCCGGTCGGCCGAGGCGGAGACTCTCCTCACCGGCCGCACAATGAGCACATAGAGCATCAGATTCAGGATAACGAACAGCGCGGCGAAAACACCGCCGAGCGAACCCATGAACGTATAGAAGGCGCGATTCGCGTTCTGGACCGGAAGGGACATCGGCACCGAGACCAGTTGGGCACCGATGACTTCGTTCAGCTGCCAGCCGAAGCCGTTGTCTCGCCCGTAGCGCGTGACCATTGCCGCGGGCGCCAGCTCCGGCGTGGTGTGACAGGAGAGGCAGGCTTGATCCTTGATCTGGAACGGCCGAGCGAGGTAGAGCGACAGACCCGTATCAGTGACCCGGGTTCCCGAGATCTCGGGGCGGGTTTCTTTGCGGAACTGGTTGACGACGTCCGCTTCCCACCCCTCGGCGCGGTCGCGCGGGTTGGTCGGATTGAGCGCCGCCTCCTTGTAGGCGTAGTCGGGATACTTCTTGCGCAGCTGGTTCATCATCTCGGTGGCGGCAAAAGCGGGCACCGTCTGGGGCAGGAACTCGTCTTCCTTCTGCACCAGCTTGTCGCGTACCTGGCTCACCGTGTACTGGCGCATCGACAAGGCCGCCTCCATCATCACGCCGGCGTTGCGCAGGACTTCCTCGCGCGCATTCTTGTGCAGCAGGTTGTAGGAAAGATAACCGGAGACAGCGAACCCCAGTGCGAATACGAACAGCAGCGCCAAGTTGAACTTCAGCCGAAGACCCATGGTTTTTCCTCTGTGGTTGGTGTCATGCGATACCGCGATTTTCTGCGGGTAGGCCATTATAGGTCGCCTTGGAGCGCTTCACCGCGCCGGACAATCATAGCAACGAAAGCAACGGCTCACTCCGTCTTGACGCCTCCGGCCTTCACCCCAGACACTGTAGCAACCGCGCGCCGGCCGTGGGTCCGACTTCGCGGCGCGACAAAGAAGGGGAGCCACTATCGAAACCTACGAAGTCTTCGCGATCAAGTACGCGAGCCTTGCGAACCGCAAGGCGAGCGAGAACTTCATCGGCGGCGACCCGCACGAGAGCGCGAGCGATCTCGACTATTTCGTCTGGCTTGCGCGCTCGAAGGCCCGCACTTTCGTCATCGACACCGGATTCGACGCCAAGGTCGGCGCCCGCCGCGGCCGCAGGATGCTCCATCCGCCCGAGCGCGGCCTCAAGCTACTCGGCGTCGACGCGAGGAAGGTGAAGGACGTGATCATCACGCACCTGCACTACGACCACGTCGGCAACTTCGGCCTTTTTCCTTCGGCGAGCTTCCATCTCCAGGACGAGGAGATGGCTTACGCGACCGGCCGCCACATGGCTCAGGGGTTCTTCAACTACGCCTACGAAGCGGGCGAGGTGGCCGCCATGGTGCGCGAGGTGTACAAGGGGCGCGTGCGCTTTCACGACGGCGACGCGGAGCTCGCGCCCGGCCTCTCGCTGCATCGCATCGGCGGGCACACGAAGGGGCTGCAGGCCGTGCGCGTGCACACGCGGATAGGCTGGATCGTGCTCGCCTCCGACGCGGCGCACCTCTACGCCAACATGAACGAGACACGACCCTTTCCCATCGTCTTCGACGCCGGAGCCATGGTGGAGGGCTACCGGCGCCTGCGGGAGCTGGCGGACGCGCCCGAGCTGATCGTTCCCGGACACGATCCGCTGGTCATGCGACGTTACGCGCCGCCGCGCGCCGGGCTCCGCGGGATCGCGGTGCGCCTGGACCGGCGGCCCAAGCTCTAAGCCGCGGGCGCGGTTGGCGTAGAATTCCCAGGGAACCGGGTGCGATTTTTTTCGCTGGCCGCCGGAATCTCGACCATGAAGAAATTGCCCATCCTTTTCCTCGCATTGCTTGCCCTGCCGTGCGCGAGCGCGCTCGCTCAGAGCTACTACCCGACCCGGCCGGTGCGCATGGTCGTCGGCTTCCCGCCCGGCGGCGGCACGGATGTGGTCGCGCGCATCATCGCGCCCGGCCTCTCTGAGAATCTCGGCCAGCCGGTGGTGATCGAGAACCGGCCCGGCGCAACCGGCACGGTGGCCGCGGCCATGGTCGCAAAATCCCCCGCCGACGGCTACACCCTCATGATGGGGCACGTCTCGGTGAACGCCATCGCGCCCAGCCTCTTTCCGAATCTGCAGTACGACGTGTTCAAGGACTTCGCGCCGGTGACGCTCGCCGCCTCCGTCCCGCATTTCGTCGTCGTGCATCCCTCGCTTCCCGTGAATTCGATCCGGGAGCTGGTCGCCTACTCAAAAGAGCGGCCGGGCAGGCTCTCCTTTCCCTCCGCGGGAAACGGCAGTACGCCGCATCTCGCGGGCGAGATCTTCAAGAGCATGGCGGGGGTGAATCTCGTGCACGTGCCCTACAAGGGCAGCGGCCAGTCGATGGCGGACCTGCTCGCCGGGCAGCACCAGGTCGCGTTCGACACCGCGCCCGCTTCGGCGGGCTACGTGCGCTCGGGAAGAATGCGCGTGCTCGGCGTCTCGAGCGCCAAGCGCGTGCCCGAATACCCCGACGTACCGACGGTCGCGGAAGCCGGCGTCCCGGGCTACGAAGTCATCACCTGGTACGGCGTTTTCGCCCCGGGCGGAACGCCGCCCGCGATCGTGAATCGCCTGCACGTCGAGATCGCGAAGGCGATGGAGGCGCCCGCGGCGCACGCGCGGCTCGCCGAAGCGGGCGCGGACGGCACCGTCACGCGCTCGCCCGATGAGTTCGCCGCGATCGTGCGTGCCGACACCGCGCGCTATGCGAAGATCATCAAGGACGCTGGACTCAAGATCGATTGAGGGTGAGGATGAAAGTAATAAGCAGCGGACAGACTCTCGGCGCGACGATAGCCGGGCTCGATCTCGCGCAACCGCTGTCGGACGAGCAGTTCGACGCCGTGCTGCGCGCGCTGGGGGGATTCGGCGTGGTGCGCTTTCCGCGGCAGAAGCTGACGGGCCGGCAGCTCGCCGATTTCAGCGCGCGCTTCGGGAAGCTGGAGATCAACGTCGCCAACGCTTTCCAGGAGCCGGGGATTCCCGAGGTGATGATCCTCTCCAACATCGTGGAGAACGGCAAGCCGATCGGCCTGGCAGACGCGGGGCAGGATTGGCACACCGACATGTCCTACAGCAGCACGATCGCGCTCGCGAACGTGCTCTACGGCATCAAGATCCCCAGGCGCGACGGCAAGCCGCTCGGGGCGACCGAGTTCAGCAACATGCACGCCGCGTACGGCGGTCTTCCGGGCGAAATGAAGCGCGACCTCGAAGGCATGACCGTGCTGCACGACTTCAA
>VBDE01000084.1 GCA_005883665.1 Betaproteobacteria bacterium | reverse complement strand
CCAGCTCGTATTGAACACCTTCACCGGCGCGGCCAGGCTCGCTTCGAGCAGTCCCGATCCGGTGGCCGTGCTGCGCGAACGGGTGACCTCCGAAGGCGGCACGACCGAGCGGGCGCTCGCAAGCATGGCCAAGGACGAGGTGAAGGAAGCGATCATCCGCGCGATCCATGCCGCCAACGAGCGCGGCAAGGAGCTGGGCGAAGAGCTCGGGAAAGAATGATGCTCGTTCAGATCGCCGATCTGCTGCTCCTGAATGTATTCGGGCTCCTCGTTTACGTGCTGCTCCTGCGGTTCTACATGCAGCTGCTGCGTGCGCCGTTCCGCAATCCGGTGGGTCAGTTCGTTACAGCGCTGACCAACTGGATCGTATTTCCGGCGCGGCGCCTCATTCCCGGCCTCATGGGAATCGACTTTGCGACGATTCTTCTTGCGTGGCTGATGCAGGCGCTGATGCTCACGCTGCTCCTGCTGTTGCACGGCAGGACGCTCGCGAGCGCTTCCGGAGCAGGGGCCGGGCTGCTGTTCGGGTTTGCGGCCGTCAAACTCCTCCAAGCATCGCTGTATCTGCTGATCGCAGTGGTGATACTGCACGTTTTATTCAGCTGGTTCAACCCTCAGACGCCGATTGGGCCGCTGCTCGACTCGTTGACGCGTCCGTTCTACGCGGTCTTCCGGCGTTTCATTCCGCCGATCGGCAACGTGGACCTGTCCCCTATCTTCGTTCTGGTCGTCGCGCAGGTGCTCCTGTATCTGATCGGCGACGTAGTGGGCAAGTTTTGAGCACCGCGTTGTTGCTGCGGTCTTGAGTCCTTCCTTCAGAGCATCAAGCCTCGTAGACGACCTGCCCGCCGACCAGGGTATAGCGCACCCGGCCAGGCAGCTCGTAGCCGATGAAGGGCGTGTTCTTTCCCTGGCTCTTCAGGGAATCCGCGGTGATCTTGACTTGCGCGCTCGGGTCGAACACGCACACATCTGCGTCCCTGCCGGCGGCGATATCCCCCGCCGGCACGCCCAGGTCCTCGGCCCACTTCAGCGTGAGCGGCAGCAGGAGCTCCAGGCCCGTCACCCCCGGTTCCGATTCGGCGAAAGGCAGCTGCTTCGCGTCCTCGTCCACCGGCGCGTGATCCGAGCACAGCGCATCGATCGTCCCGTCGGCGAGGCCCGCCCGGAGCGCATCGCGGTCACGCAAGGACCGGAACGGCGGGACCACGTTGCAGTGTGAATCGAAGTAGCCGAGGTCGATCTCGGAGAGGTGCGCGTGATGGGCGCTCGCGTCGCAGCTGACGGGCAGTCCCTCTTTTTTGGCCGCGCGCAGCATCGCGACGCCTTCAGCCGTGGAAAGGCGGCATAAATGGACCCGGGTGCGCGTGGCGCGCACGAGCTGCAGGATGGTCGCGAGCGCGATGGTCTCGGCGAACACCGGAATTCCCGGTAGACCGAGGCGGGTGGCCACCTCCCCGTCGTGCGCCACGCCGCCCCGCGCGAGAAATCCGTCCTGCGGGCGCAGCCACACCGCGATGCCGAAGGTTGCGGCGTATTGCAGCGCGCGCCACAGCATCTGCGTGTCCGAAAGCGGCGTGTCGGCGTGAGAGAACGCAATGCACCCCGCGTCTCGCAGCACAGCCATCTCCGTGAGCCGCTCGCCACCGAGCTTCCAGGTGAGGGCACCGAGCGGATAGACGTGCGCAAGATTCAGACTTTTCGCGCGGTACTTGAGCATCTCCACCAGGCCCGGCTGATCGAGCGGCGGGTCGGTGTCGGGGGGACAGGCGAGGCTCGTGACGCCGCCTGCGACCGCGGCCTGCATTTCCGACGCGAGCGTCGCCTTGTATTCGAAGCCCGGTTCGCGCAGCCGCGCGGATAGGTCGATCAGGCCCGGACAGACCACGAGCGCATCCGCGGCTATCGTGCGCTCGGCGCGAAATCCGGCCGGGGCCTTGCCGAGCGCGGCGATTTTTCCGTCCGCTATGAAAACGTCCTGCTTCGCGTCGACGCGGTTTTTCGGATCGATCACGCGCCCGTTCTTGATATGGACCTTGCTCACTTGTAGGGGCTTCCGTCCTTGTGCGTGAAAACCCATTTCCCGTCTACCAGGCGCGCCGCCAGGTCCACGTCGGCGTAGGTGGCTCCGTCCCCGGTCGTGCGGTCGCCGATCTCCAGGTAGAGCGCGGGCTTCTTTGTCTCGTTGACGAGCTGATGCCCGTCTGCCCTTCCCGCTGGAAATCCGGCCGCCATGCCGCGCTTGAGCTTCTGTCTCCCGGCATCGGTGACGAGCGTGAGCTCGCCCTCGAGCACGTAGATAAACTCATCCTGCTTGGAGTGCCAGTGCCGCATCGAGGACTCCGCGCCCGGGTCAAGGCGCGTGAGGTTGACGCCGAAGTTCTTCAGCCCGGCCGCATCGCCGAGGCGCCGCTTGTGCCGGCCCGCGACTCGGGCTTTGTACGGCTCCGGGTAGCCGGTGGTCGACCGCTCGGGCACTTGCGCGGGATCGAGGGCGGGCGGGTTGGATTTCGTCACGGTCAGTTTCCCGCGAGGATGCTCATCACCGCCATGCGCACGGCGATGCCGAACGTGACCTGCGGCAGGATCACCGAGTGCGGGCCGTCGGCGACCGAGGAATCGATCTCGACGCCCCGGTTCATCGGCCCCGGGTGCATGACGATGGCATCGGGCTTGGCGAGGGCGAGCTTCTGCGGCGTCAAGCCGTAGGACTTGAAGAACTCCTGGGCGGAAGGCAGCAGCGGCCCTTTCATGCGCTCGCTTTGCAGGCGCAGCATGACCACGACGTCGCAACCTGCGAGCCCCTCGCGCATGTCGTGATGCACGGAGACGCCGAGCTGCTCCACGCCCGTGGGCAGCAACGTTCTCGGTCCGATCACGCGCACGTCGGGTGCGCCGAGGGTGGTGAGCGCGTGTATCAGCGAGCGCGCGACGCGCGAATGCAGCACGTCCCCGACGATGGCGACCGAGAGCCCGGGGAAGTCCTCCTTGTAGTGGCGGATGGTATAAATGTCGAGCAGCCCTTGAGTCGGGTGCGCATGGCGACCGTCGCCCGCATTGATCACGTGCACATGCGAGGCGACGTGGTTTGCGATCAGGTGGGCGGCGCCGCTGGAGGAATGCCGCACGACGAACATGTCCGCGTACATCGCGGAAAGGTTGTCGACCGTGTCGAGCAGGGTCTCACCTTTGGTCGAAGACGACACGGCGATGTTCAGGTTGATGACGTCGGCGGACAGGCGTTTCGCGGCGATCTCGAAGGTGGTACGGGTGCGCGTTGAAGCTTCGAAGAACAGGTTGAACACCGATTTGCCGCGCAGGAGCGGCACCTTCTTCACCTCGCGCTTGGTCACGCCGATGAAGGACGCGGCCGTGTCCAGGATGTGCACGAGGACTTCGCGCGGGAGCCCCTCGATCGTGAGCAGATGCTGGAGCGTTCCGTCGCCGTTAAGCTGCGGGTTTCGCATCGGAGAGTCGCAGGAAGAATTTGCCGCGCTCGTCGCGCGCCAGGCGTAGAAGTCTGCCAGCGGGCACCGAAAGCGTGGCGCCGACGTACTGCGCCGCGATCGGCAGCTGCCGTTCGCCGCGGTCGACCAGCGCCGCCAGCTCGATTTTGCCGGGGCGCCCATAGTCGAACAGCTCGTTCATGGCGGCGCGCACGGTGCGCCCGGTGTAGAGAACATCGTCGATCACGACGATATGCCGGCCGTTGACGTCGAACGGGATCTGAGACGGCTTCACCTGGTGGTGCAGTCCGGCGGCGTCGAAATCGTCGCGATAGAACGAGATGTCGAGCGCGCCCATCGGCGTCGAGAGCTTCAGCTCCCGGTGCAGCCGCTCGGCGAGCCAGGCGCCGCCGGTGCGGATACCTACGAGACCGGTTGATTCGGTGACGCCGGCGCGGAGCTTGCGCGCGAGCTCCTCGCACAGCGCTTCAGCGTCGGGCAGATCCATCTAGGTAGCTCTGCAGGATGATTTGAGCGGCGAGGGCGTGGATCGTCTGCTTGCGCTTGCGGGCGCCGAGGCCGGCTTCGCGGAACGTTTCTTCGGCTGCGGCCGAGGAAAGCCGCTCGTCAGCGAGTTCCACCGGAAGCCGGAAGCGCGCTTCGAGTCGCCGCGCGAAGCGCCGCGCGCGCCGCGTCATGTCGTGCTCGCTGCCATCCATCGCAAGCGGCAGGCCGACCACCAGCCGTTCGGGCCGCCATTCGCGCACAAGCGTTTCGACTTCCGCCATGCACCGGCTGGCGCCCGCCGCTTCGAACATTCCCAGAGGATTGGCGAGCCGCGTTTCGGTGTCACCCACCGCGACGCCGATCCAGCGCGCGCCGAAATCGAAAGCAAGTACGGTGTGGCCGGAGACCTTTGACGGGGCCACGGCCGCCTCGCTCACGCGTGCCCTGCCTCCTCGGACAATCTGGCGAAGTCGATGCCGAGCAGCTTCATCGCCGCGGGCAGCCGTTCTTCGGTCGGCGTATCGAAAATGATCCCGTCCTTGGCTTCGACGGTGAGCCAGGCGTTTTGCTTGATTTCGTTCTCGAGCTGTCCCGCCGCCCAGCCCGCGTAGCCGAGGGTGACGAGGAGCTTGTGCGGGCCACCGCCCTGACCGACCGCTTCCAGAATGTCCTTGGAAGTCGTAAGACCCACCTTGTCGCGCACCGCGAGAGTGGACTGCCACTCGCCGAGAGGCTGGTGCAGGACGAAGCCGCGGTCGGTTTGCACCGGCCCGCCGAAATAGACCGGCTCGTTCAGCAGGATCTGAGAAGTCAACCGCAGGCTCAGGCGCTCGAACAGGGCGCCCAGAGTCATCTCGATCGGGCGGTTGACCACCACGCCGAGCGCCCCTTGGTCATTGTGCTCGCAGATGAATGTCAGGGTGCGGGCAAAATACGGATCGACCATGTTTGGCATGGCGATCAGGAAATGGTTGGTGAGATTGACCTGGGCCATGGAGGCGAGCTCCTATTGTAATCCCTCGGCAGGGTCCCGCACAATTTTGCACGGCGCCCGCATTGTGCGAGCGCGGGATTTTCACGCGGCCGCCCGCCGTTCCTTGAGAAACCCGGAAATTTTCTCGAGGAGATCGTCTTCCTGGTAGGGCTTGCCGAGAAAGTGGCTGACGCCGATCTCCTTCGCGTAGTTCTGGTGCTTGTCGGCAGTGCGCGAGGTGATCATGATGATCGGCACCCGGGCGAGGCGCTTGTCCGCTCGAACGTTGCGCGTGAGATCGAACCCGTCCATTCGCGGCATCTCGATGTCGACCAGCATCACGTCGGGAACGAGTTCCAGTAGCTTCTCCATCGCTTCGACGCCGTCGCGCGCCGTCACCACGATGTAGCCCTGGCGCTCCAGCAACCTTCCGGTGACCTTGCGCACGGTGAGCGAGTCGTCGACCACCATGATCGTGGGCTGCGTCGCCGCGGCCTGCGGCTTGGGCGCTTCGTAATGGATCGCCGGGCGAGCAGCCACTTCCTTCAGGGCGAGCAGGACCGGATTCAGGATGAGGACGATCTCGCCCGTGCCGAGCACCGTGGCGCCCGTGATGCCCGCGACCCGCTGCAGCTGCGGACCGATCGATTTCACGACGATTTCCTGGTTGCTGCCGACCATTTCGTCCACGTGCAGCGCGATGGCGTTGGTGCCGCTGCGCAGGTACAGCGTCGGGGAGAAGCGCTTCTGTTCAGCGATCGCGTCGGATATCCCGAGAAGGTGCGGCAGATAATGGAACGGGTAGCGCCGATCCTGCCATTCGGTCTGGCGCGACGCATAGGCGGCGACCAGTTGCTCCTGCCTCAGTTGCAGCACCTGCTCGACCATCACCGAGGGAATCGCGTAAGTCTTGCTGCCTGCCCGCACCAGCACCGTCTGGGTCACGGCAAGGGTAAGCGGCAGGTAGATGGTGAAGCGGGTGCCCTGCCCGCGCGTGAAGCGCATCTCCACGCGCCCGCCGAGCGCGGCGACTTCGGTGCGCACCACGTCCATGCCGACGCCGCGCCCGGCCAACTGTGAGACCTCGGTGGCGGTGGAGAAGCCCGCGTGGAAGATGAAATCGGCTATCTCCGCCTCCGAGAGTGTCTTGCCGGGCTGCATGAGGCCCTTTTCGATCGCTTTCTCGCGGATCCCGTCGATGTCCAGGCCCCCGCCGTCATCGGACAGGGAGAGCTGCACTTCGTTGCCTTCCTGCTTCAGGTCGAGACGAATTTCGCCGATTTCGGGCTTGTCCGCGGCCCTGCGTTTATCCGGCGTCTCGATGCCGTGCGTGACGGCGTTGCGCAGCAGGTGCTCGAACGGTCCGGTGATGCGCTCGAGCACCGAGCGGTCGAGCTCGACCTGGGTGCCTTTGATGTCCAGATTGGCGCGCTTGCCGACTTCCTTCGCGGTCTGGCGCACGACGCGGTAGAGGCGCTCCTGGAGGCTGCCGAACGGCACCATGCGCACGCGCATCAGGTCCTGCTGCAGGTCGCGGTTGAGCCGCGCTTGCGCGAGCAGCGCCTTTTCGGTTTCGTCCACCGCGTTGACGAGGTTTCCGTGGACGGTCGACACGTCGCTGACGCTCTCGGCCATCAGCCGCGTCACTTCCTGGAAGCGGGTGAAGCGGTCGAATTCGAGCGGGTCGAATTCGCGGATGGATTCCTTGGCGAGTTCCTGGCGCGATTGCATCTGCGACTCCGCCTGTATTTCGATTTCGCGCAGCTGCGCGCGCAACCGTAGGACGTTGTCGGTGAGTTCCTGCATGGCCGCCTTGAGCGCGCGCATTTCGCCTTCGATCCGGCTGCGCGCGATGGCGACTTCGCCCGCCTGGTTGACCAGCCGGTCGACGACGTCCGCACGCACCCGCAACAGCGCCTTCGGCTGTAACTCGCGCTCGGCAAGCGGTACCGGCTTCGCCGCGGCCGCTTGTGCCCCGGCCAGGGGCACCGGCTCGGGCACCGCCTGCGGCGCCTCGATATCGGCGGCGGCCGGCCCCGCGGGCACCGCCACGGCGGGCTGGTTTCCTTCCGGCGCGCGGGGCTTCTGCAGCTGCTCGAACAAGATGCCCATGCGGTCCCAGGACGTCTCCAACTCCCCAAACAGTGCCGTGGGCAGCGTCTTGACCGACATGGCGTTTTCGACGCGCGTCTCCATGTGGTGCGTGAGCTCGCCCAGCGCCATTGCGCCCGCCATGCGCGCGCTCCCCTTCAGGGTATGCAGCACGCGTTGCAGCGCTTGGCCGAGCACGGGATTGGCCGGATTGTCGCGCCAGTCGCGCATGGCCGAGCCTACGGAGGGAACCAGCTCGTGGGCCTCGTCGATGAAGATCTGCAACAGCTCCGGATCGAGGTCGTCGTCGAGCCGCCGCTGGCGGCGCTCGAGCGTAATGTCCAGATCGAGATCATCCAGGAGGCTGTCGTCGGGCTTGGTTGCGGCGAGCTCCTCGGCCGCCTCGCTGTCCGCTTCGCGGGAAAGCGCGGACTGAGGGGCCGGTTCCTTTTCTTCGGGCATCGATTCCTGCGAGACGCCCGCCTGCTCCCCGATGTGCTCGAGCTGCGCGACGAGCTCTGGGACGGGTCGCGGCACGCGCAATTCGACCACGGTCGTAACCATTGTCTCGATTGTGTCGATCGCTTCTCCGACCAGCGACTGCTCGTTTTCGGAAAGCTCGCTGGTTGCGAGCTTTTGCAGCGCCTTCTCCAACGCATAGCCGAGATCCGAGAGAGCCGAGATTTTCACGGTCCCCGATGTGCCCGCGAGCGTGTGTACCGCGCGCAGCAAGCCGTCACTGACCACGCCGTGCTGGCGCAGGGTCTCGTGCTCCTCCCTGATCGCACTAACGTGCGCGCGCGCCTCCCCGCTGAAAATGGCGAAGAGCGTCGTCGAGACCCGGTGTTCGCCGAGCTCGACGAATTCCTCGGGCACGGCCGGCGCGACCGGGGCGGGGGCCACGGCCGCGGGCGCGTCGGGGGGAGCCTGCTCCAGGGCTTCGCCGCGACGCACGCGCTCCGCGGCCGCGACGAGCGAGCGCTCATCGCTCGAGACTCCCCCTGCTTTGAGACGCTTGACGTTGTCGGAAAAGTATTCGTGCGCCAGCTCGATGAGCTGCAGCAGTCCCGGCGTTGCGGCGCGCTCTTCCTGCACCCACGCATTCATGGTCTGCTCGACAGCCCAGGCGGCTTCCCCGAGGCGCATGAGGCCCACCATGCGTCCGCTGCCCTTCAAGGTGTGGAAGCCGCGGCGGATCGTCGTAAGCGCTTCTTTGTTGGCGTGCTGTTCGCGCACCGTATCGAGGTGTTCGCGGATCGTCGCCAGCACCTCGTCGGACTCCTCCAGATAGACCCCTAGGAGCTCCGCATCGATCGCCTCCGCGCTTGCGTCGATGAGCTTGGCGGCTTCAGGAGATGGGGAGGGCGCTGCCGCCGCCGTGATTTTCTCGATGGCTTCCCTGAGGAATGGCGTAAGCGGCATAGTGCTCGTCTTGTCGAGCGCCTTGAGCGCTTTCCCAGCTGAATCTTCCAGCTTCTGGTCGGCAATGAGTCCTGCGTCTTTCTGGAGGGCTGCGAGGTTCTTTTTCAGTTCGGCCCGAAGGACTCCGTCTTCGGGTTTGGTCTTCCATTCTTCGTACAGGCTCGCCGTCTCGCGCTGCTGCTCGGCGACCTGTGCCTCGACGGTGGCGACCGGTTGGGCGGCGTCGGCTTCCTCTTTCCTGGCCGCCGCGATCGGCTGCATCGCGGTTTCGAAGTCGACCTTGCCGTGGGCCAGGCCCTCGATGTAGAAACCCAGGCCCGAGAGAGTCTGGGCGATGCGTTCGAAATCCTGAGGACCCGCGCTGTGGGCCGCCGCTGAGAAGCGGCGGATCTCCTCCGCGGCCGCACCCAGGGATTCGCGCGCGCGCTGCTCGCCCAGCATCTCGAGCGCCCCAAGGAGCTGGTGCACAGGCTTGTCGAGCGACGCAAGCTCATCGCGCTTCGCTGTGTCGCGGAAGAAGGCGTCCAGAACCTGTTCGATCGTGCGCAGGTTGGCACGCATTTCCGAGACAACCTGGTTCATGAGCAGCCGTTCCTGCGCCTTGCGCGACATCTCGTCGAGCAAGGGGAGTTCCGGCGCGGTGCGCCGGAGCTTGCCGAGCATGCAATCTTCCAAGCGCGAACGCAGGAGCTGCGCCTGCTGGGCAAACTCGCCGGAGAGATGCGCGAAACCGGCAAGAGCATTTTCGAGCAGCAGGAGCGCCGTCGCGACTTCGAGCGCGACGACCTCGCTCATGTTTTCGCGGTTCGAGGTGAGCCACGCGGCGACCTCGGCGGCTTCGCCGACGAGCGCCGTGAGATCTGCATTGCCCAAGCGCTCCGCGTCATCCTTGAGCGCGGCCGCGCTGTCGCGGAATGCGAGCAGCGAGGGAGGATTGCCTGATGCGAACTTGTTCCAGGCGTCCTTCGCATGAGTGAGGTGCTCGCGCGCCGACTTCAGCGCTGGATTCTCCTCGACCGCGTCGCCATCGCTCTCCGCCGCCGGGATGGTCTGGCCCAGATGGTAGGCATCCTGAACTTCGCGCACCCGTGCGGTCGCCGGTTTGGCGCGAGCCACGTAGTAGAGGACTTCGCGCATCAGCCGCTCGGCGACGCTCGGCGTGCCTTCAACCAGACGCTTGATCTGTTGCTCGACGCGGTTGCACAGCTGTTTGGCGTCGAGATCCTCGGGCAGCGCCTTGTGCGCGAGCGCATCGAAGAAGGCGAGCGACACCCACCAGAACGCGCGCTGCGACGCAGGACCCTGCGCGGCCTCGATCGCTTCGATGGCGGCGCCCATGTCCCCGGCTCCACTGGCATCGTTCTTGAGCCACTTGAGGAATCCGCGCTGGTAGCGGCCGCGCTGCTCGCGCAGGTATTTGTCTGATTCGCCCGCCCTCAATGCGCCCGCAACCTTGTCGCGCTTGGGCGGGCGGAAAGAGAGATTCGGATAATAGAGATCGGTCGGGTCGGCATGCCCGCCCCGCGCTGTGACGACATCGCGGTACAGGGTATAGAGCCTGAGCGGCTGATTGGGGTTGCCCGCCATGAGCTGGTCGAGGTAGGCGCGGATTCCGTTAAGGGCGCGCTCGACCACCCGGAAGATCTCGCTCTTCCTTAGGGAAGCCTCCTTTTCGATGCCGGCGAGCAGGCCTTCGAGCTCCTCGGATACGCGCGTGATGCCTTCCAGACCGACGATCGAAAGTGCGCCGTGCGCTTGGTGCAGGTGCGATTGGCTCGACTTGAGCTGTGCCGCGTCCCCGCTGTTCGCCGCGAACGCGCGCAGCGCCTCCTGGGCGCGCTCGATGGCGTGATCGATCTCGCCCTTGACCCAGGAAAGTGGCCCGACGTCGAAATCGGCGCGTGCAGTCATTGCTCCCGACCTGGCTCTCCCGCCTCAGGCAATCTTGAAGCCCGATACCGAACCTTTCAGCTCTTTGGCGAGCTCGGCAAGCTGACCGATCGACACTGCCGTGCGCTTGGTGCCCTCGGTGGTCTGCTGAGTGATGCTCAAAATGTCCTGCATGTTGGTCGCCACGGTGTTTGCGGATCTCGCCTGTTGTTCGGTGGTTGTCGTGATGCCTTCGATCAGCTGTGCGAGCTGCTGCGACACCAATCCGATCTCCGAAAGCGCCTGGCCCGCAGCGTCCGAGAGCTTCGCGCCCTCGACCACACCCTGCGTGCTCTTCTCCATGGCGGAGACCGCGTCCTGCGTGTCAGTCTGAATGGTCTTGACGATCGCACCGATCTGCTTGGTCGCCTCGGCTGAGCGCTCTGCAAGCCGCTGCACTTCTTCGGCCACCACCGTGAAGCCGCGCCCGGCTTCACCCGCAGAGGCCGCCTGGATCGCGGCGTTCAAGGCGAGAACGTTCGTCTGCTCGGTAATGTCCGAAATCAGCTCCACGATCTCGCCGATTTCCTGAGAGGATTCGCCCAGTCGCTTGATGCGCTTGGAGGTCTCCTGGATCTGCTCGCGGATTTCGTTCATGCCCGAGATCGAGTTCTGCACCGCCTGCGTGCCTTTTTGCGCGGCGGCGAGCGATTGGCGCGCCACGCTGGCCGACTGCGAAGCGCTCTCCGACATCGCGTTCATGGCCCTGGCCATGCTGAGAACCGAAGCACTGGTCTGGCGAATCTCGACAGACTGTTTCTCGGCGGCGGCGAGCAGCTGCGCGGAGGTGTGCTGCGCGGACTCCGTGGCGCTCGTCACCTGCGCGGCGGCGGCGTTGATCCGGCCGACGAGAGTTCTCAGCTCGTCGATGGTGAAGTTCACCGAGTCGGCAATGGCGCCGGTGATTTCTTCGGTCACCGTCGCTTTCACGGTGAGATCGCCTTCCGCGAGGTTCCCCATTTCGTTCATCAGTCGCAGAATCGCGTCCTGGTTCGACTGGTTGGTGCGCTCGGTCTCGGCGCGTTGGCGCTCGGCCTCTTCGGCGCGCCGGCGCGTGTCGCCCAAGTACACCAATACGATCAGCGCGATCACGGCGATGCCCGCGAGGATCAGGGACCCGAGCACGATGAAGTTGGTGGTGCGCTCGCCGAGTTCCTGCTCATAGGCGTCGGCAAGTTTTTGCGAGGCGGCGAGCAGCGGCTCGGAGTCGTCCACGACCTTGCGGCCGGCCTGCTTCGCGTTCACCAGCGATTGAAGGTTTCCGAGAATCGAGGCCACCGCCCCCTGGAATTCCTGGTAGGCCTTTTCAAGTTCGGCAAGCTTTGCCTGCTGCTCCGGGTCCTTCGCTGCAGTGACGCGAAGCACGTCATTGCCCTTCATCAAGCCCTGCAGCAACTCGCGGAAGGTGG
This sequence comes from Betaproteobacteria bacterium, assembly GCA_005883665.1. GTDB lineage: Bacteria > Pseudomonadota > Gammaproteobacteria > Burkholderiales > SG8-39 > VBDM01. The sequence goes on along the minus strand of VBDE01000084.1, from coordinate 8,044 downwards.
TGGTGTCCTTGCCCATCAGAAACGCCACTTCCGGGTCGATCACGTCGGCACCGAGCATGGCATTCGCGTTCCGCGCAAGCCGCTGCGTCAACATCACCAGCTGCCCTGAAAGGGAGACCTCGCGCGCGGGAGCCTGGGACTGCAGTTTGAGCGCCTGAATCTGCTCGGCAAGATCGAGCAGCAAAGGGTTGTTGGTGTTGATCAGGCGTACCGCCGTGGCGAGCCCGATAAGGTTCTTGCTTTGCGCGAGCACGAGCTGTGTGCTGCGGTCGGTCTTTTCCCATTCCTTGGTCAACGCATCAAGCTGCGGTTTCGCCGCGTCGGATGTCGGTGGCAGGAAAACGTCACCCGCCTGCCCGCCTTGCGTGAGAAGCTTGAGCGCGGCGATGAACTCATCGCGCGACTGCTGCAGCTGCTTGAACGCTTCGGGGCTGCCAATGAGCCCGGTTTGCGCCGCCTTGGCGATGCGTTGAGTCAGCATGCGCATCTGCGCGGAAGTGGAAACGTAGATCGTGCCGTAGGTCGCTTCGCGGTTGTCCTTGAACACGATGAATGCGGTCGCGGCAAAGAGCACCGCAAATATCACGCCCAGAATCGTGTACTGCCGGCCGACGCGGGCCGTGCCGAGGCCGATCATCGGCCGCTTCGGTCCTTCGATGACGGTTGTCGGGCCGGGGGCAGGCTTCGCCACGGGCTTGGGCACGGCCCGAGGGATTGTTCTCGGAGCCTGCGTGGCGGACATCGCGTCCTTCTTGGTTCCTGTCTTGCTCGGAAATCTGAGAAATGCCATTGGTCCCTCCTGTATTCCGGTTAGCGTGGATGCGCGCGCTAGGCGCCCACCTGAAGAAAATCGTCGTGCGCCACTAGCGCGCCTATGTCCAACTCGTGCCAGAGGCGGCCATCCTCGTCGCGGTAGGCAGCTCCGATCCAGGACCGTTCGGTCGCCTTCTCCGCCGGTTGCATGATCTGCACGTTTTTTAGCCCGAGCATGCGGCTGATCAGCAGTCCACTAAACGAATGGAAGCGCTCGGCGATCAGCAACAAGCGGCAATCCGGCGTGCGCACGGTTTGCTCGCCACCCATGAAGGCGGCGAAATCCACGACGCTCGCGAGCACCCCGCGGATGTTCGCCAGGCCCAGGTACCAGGGTTGGGTGAGCGGAACGCCGGAAAACTCCGGCAGCGGCAGCATCTCCCCGGCATCGTCCAGCTTGAGCAGCCAGTTCCGGCTGCCCGCCTGCACACCCAGCCGCGAGGTGGGCTCGGCTTCGGTCTGAGCTTCCCGCAACCTCTGGGCGAGTCCTTGCTGAAACTCACGCAGGCTGATCTGTTTTGCCACGGCCCAGACCTATTTGTTGATCGCCGCGACCTTCGCCAGCAACTCCTTGGCGTCGATCGGTTTCATCAGGTAATCCTTCGCGCCCTGGCGCATCCCCCAGACGCGATCGGTTTCCTGATTCTTGCTCGTGACGACGATCACCGGGATGTGCTTGGTCGTCTCGTCGCGCGTAATGGCGCGCGTCGCCTGAAACCCATTGGTACCCGGCATGACCACGTCCATCAGGATGAGATCGGGTTTCTCCGACTTCGACTTGATGATTGCCTCGTCGCCGCTCTCCGCCGTCACGCACTGGTACCCCTGCCTGGACAGCGTCTCCATGAAAAACTGCCGGTCGGTCGGCGAATCATCCACGATCAAGATCTTCCTTACAGCCATGGCAATCTCCTCAGGTACGAACGGGCGCGTGCGCGCCTATGGTTTTCAAAAGACTATCCTTCGTAAATGGCTTGGTCAGATATTCGTCCGAGCCCACCATTCGGCCACGCGCCCGATCAAAAAGGCCGTCCTTGGAAGACAGCATAATCACGGGGGTGGTGGCGAAGTGCGTGTTTTTCTTGATCAGCGCGCAGGTCTGATACCCGTCCAGGCGAGGCATCATGATGTCCACGAAAATGATATCGGGCTGGTGGTCGGTGATCTTGGCGAGGGCGTCGAAACCGTCTTCAGCGAGGATCACCTTGCAACCGGCTTGCACCAGAAAAATCTCAGCGCTGCGGCGAATCGTGTTCGAATCGTCGATCACCATGACTTTGACGCCCGCAAGATTCGTGGCTTCGCTCACGCCCTCCACCCCCATATTTCCTCTGTCTTTTACTCCGACAGTGCTGTCGGACCCTCTTCACGCAGCGACGCTGGCGCGCCGAGCGCGGTTCCCTGCGACACTATACAACCAAATCCAGTCAAAACAAAGCCTTGTGCGTTTTATTTCAGAAGCACTATCAGGGTGGCAAACACCGCGCCACCGCCGTTTTAGGCCGCATCCCGTCGAGTAGCAGGGGACGTGCCCGATTACATTTCGACCATCTCGAAATCCTCCTTCCGGGCCCCGCATTCCGGGCAAGTCCAATTCATGGGAATGTCCTCCCAGCGCGTCTCCGGAGGGATCCCTTCCTCCGGCAATCCTTCCGCTTCGTCGTAGATGAATCCACAGATCAAACACATCCAGGTTTTGAAATCTTGCTTTTCCGTCATCAGGTTGGGATGGGTTACAATGGGCCGTCGCATCATAACCCGAGCGACGAGCCGCCTGCCAGCCACCGCTGGTTCCTCGCTGCCTATGTCCTCCTCTACCCTCCCCCCTATCGTGCTTGCGTTTTCCGCTTCAGATCCGACCGGTGGCGCGGGAGTGCAAGCGGATCTGCTGACGCTCGCCTCGATGGGTTGTCACGCGCTCTCCGTGATTACGGCCATCACTGTCCAGGACACGGCAGGCGTCGAGAATTTACAAGCGGTCGATTCGGAATGGGTGGTGGACCAGGCGCGGCTGGTGCTCGAGGATATGCCGGTGGCCGCGTTCAAGGTCGGAATGGTCGGCAGCATCGAGAACATCGCGGCGATAGCGGAGGTCGTGTCCGACTATCCCGACGTGCCGCTTGTCTTCGATCCGGTACTTGCCTCCGGTCGCGGCGACGAGCTTGCGACCGAGGATATGATTTCGGGCATGTGCGAGCTGCTTCTACCCCAGACCACAATTCTGACCCCCAACAGCCGCGAAGCACGGCGCCTCGTTCAGGGCGACGGCGAGGACGACGATGAGCTTGCCCTTCCCGGCGCAGCGGAGAAACTGCTCGGCCTGGGATGCGAGTATGTGCTCATAACCGGCACGCACGAGAACACGCCGCAAGTCGTCAACACGCTCTACGGCCCAGAAGGCGTGGTGCGCTCGGACAGCTGGGAAAGATTGCCGGGAAGTTATCACGGATCGGGTTGCACGCTTGCCGCAGCGATCGCGGCGACGCTCGCCAACGGCCTCGAGCTGCCCGAGGCGGTGCGCGAGGCCCAGGAATACACGTGGCAAACGCTCAACGCGGGGTTCCGTCCGGGCATGGGTCAATACATACCGGACCGGTTCTTTTGGGCGCGGGAAATGGATGAGCCGGGCACAGGCAAGGCCTGAGCGCTGGGTGGTTTCACACGTGGGGGTGCGCGGTTTATACGCCGTGACACCCGATGACCGCGACATCGGGTCGCTCACCCGCAAAGTGCGCAAGGCTCTTGCCGGCGGAGCACGCATCTTGCAGTACCGCAACAAATCCGCGAATGCCGCAGTGCGCCGCGAGCAAGGCACGGCGCTGCTTGCACTGTGTCGCGAAGCGCGCGTTCCGTTCGTCATCAACGACGACCTGGATCTAGCCAGAGCGATCGGTGCGGACGGCCTGCACCTCGGCCGCGACGATGTCTCGATCGCAGCAGCGCGCGCGCAGCTGGGTGAAGACAAGGTGCTCGGGGTTTCGTGCTACGACAGACTTGACCTCGCTCTGGCCGCGCGAGAAGCCGGCGCCGACTATGTCGCCTTCGGCAGCGCGTTCCCCTCCTCAACCAAGCCGGAAGCGACGCGTGCGCCGCTTTCCCTCTATCGCGAGGCGAGGGCGCGCCTGGATCTCCCTATCGTCGCGATCGGAGGCATTACGACCGAAAACGCTTACAACGTCATCGAGGCAGGGGCCGACGCGGTTGCGGTAATCAGCGCGCTGTTCGATTCGCCCGACATCGAGGCGGCCGCGCGCAGCTTCAGCCGCCTTTTCGACAAGAAGAACCCGTGAGCAAGAACGAGTCGTTGTTTGCTCGCGCACAGAAAACCATCCCCGGGGGGGTCAACTCCCCGGTGCGTGCGTTTCGCGCCGTCGGCGGCACCCCACCCTTCATAGTGCGCGGTAAAGGCAGCCGCATTTGGGACGCCGACGGTCGCGAATACCTCGATTATGTCGGCTCCTGGGGACCGCTCGTTCTCGGACATGCGGACCGGGAGGTCGTCGCCGCGGTGCGAGAGGCGGCGGGCCACGGACTTTCCTTCGGCGCCCCGACCGAGCGCGAGATCGAGATGGCCGAGCTGCTTGCGCGATTCGTCCCGGGGCTTGAATTGGTGCGACTGGTCAGCTCCGGAACGGAGGCGACCATGGCGGCGCTACGGCTTGCGCGCGGGGCCACCGGCCGTAGCCGCATCGTGAAGTTCGAGGGCTGCTATCACGGCCATGCAGACAGCCTGCTCGTTAAGGCCGGTTCAGGCGCGCTCACGCTAGGCAATCCGAGCTCGGCCGGCGTGACGCCCGAGACCGCAGCGCACACGCTCGTTCTTGATTACAACGATGTGGCGGGGCTTGACGCCGTGTTCCACGAGCTGGGCGATTCCATCGCCTGCGTCATCGTCGAGCCGGTCGCCGGGAACATGAACCTGATTGCCCCGCGGCCCGGGTTTCTCCAGCGGATACGGGAGCTATGCACGCGACACGGGGCCGTTCTGATTTTTGATGAAGTGATGACGGGCTTTCGCGTCGGGCTGCAAGGCGCCCAGCAGCTCTACGGAGTGCGAGCGGACCTCGTTACGCTCGGCAAGATAATCGGCGGGGGGATGCCCCTTGGAGCATTCGGCGGTCGTCGCGACATCATGGAGAAAATCGCGCCGCTGGGGCCCGTGTACCAGGCCGGCACGCTTTCGGGCAATCCGCTCGCGGTGGCTGCGGGACTTGCGACCCTCAAAAAACTCGAGGCGCGGGGTTTCTATGAGCGTCTTGCCGCGACAGCGCGTACGTTGTGCGAGGGCGTGGGTTCGGCCGCGCGCAAGCGCGGCATTGCGTTTTCGGCGCAGTCTGTGGGAGGCATGTTCGGTCTGTATTTTCGTGCCGTGCCGCCTTCGACGTACTCCGAGGTCATGGAGTGCGACAAGGAGGCGTTCAACCGCTTTTTCCACGCCATGCTCGAGCGCGGCGTGTACTTGGCTCCGTCTGCATACGAGGCGGGCTTCATCTGCGCTGAGCACTCTGAAGCCGACATAGCGACTACGATTGCGGCGGCAGACGCCGCGTTCGGTTCGATGTCTTAGGGCAGGCTAACGCTGCGTCCCCAGCGGTTCGCATACGCGCCGGTCAGACCAGAAAAAGCGTCGCCAAGCCGAGGAAAATGAAAAACCCGCCGCTGTCGGTGATCGCCGTGATCATGACCGAGGACCCCAGCGCCGGATCGCGCCCGAGCCGCATCATGGTGAGCGGAATCAGCACTCCGGCGGTCGCTGAAAGAGCGAGATTCAGCGTCATCGCCGCCGTCATTACCAGACCGAGCGACACCTTCTGATAGAGCCAATAAGCGATCAGGCCGAGCGCGCTCCCCCAGATGAGGCCGTTCAGAAGCGAGACGCCTAGTTCCTTTGCGAGCAACTTCTTTGCGTGCTCCCTTTGCACTTGGCCGAGCGCGATCGAGCGCACGATCAGGGTGATGGTCTGGTTGCCAGAATTTCCGCCGATTCCCGCGACGATAGGCATCAGCGCGGCGAGCGCCACCAGCTTCTCGATCGAGTGTTCGAAGGCGCCGATCACGCGCGAGGCGAAAATAGCGGTCACGAGATTGATCGCCAGCCACGACCAGCGGTTCTTCACGCTCGCCCAGACCGAGGAAAAAACATCCTCCTCCTCGCGCAACCCGGCCTGCGTGAGGAGTTCGCTCTCGCTCTTGCTGCGGATGAAGTCGACAACCTTGTCCACCGTTACCCGGCCGATGAGTTTGCCCTGCTCGTCCACGACCGGTGCCGAAACCAGGTCATAGCGCTCGAACGCCTGGGCGGCGTCTTGCGCCTTGTCACCGGACTGGAGCGTGACGACGTCACTCACCATGACCTTTCCAACATTGTGCTCAAGTTCGGAAACGATGAGTTTGGAAAGCGGCAGCACGCCCTTCAAGCGCTCGTCCCGGTCAACGACGAAGATCTGGTCGGTATGGTGAGGGAGCGCATCGAAGCGCCGCAGATACCGCGTGACGGTCTCGATCGCGGTGTCCTCGCGCACGCTGACCACGTCGAAATCCATGAGGGCGCCGACCGCATCCTCGGGGTACGACATCGCCGCGCGCAACTGCTCGCGTTCCTCGACGGGCAAGGCTTGGAAGACATCGTGAATGACTCCTTCGGGGAGGTCAGGCGCGAGGTCGGCGATCTCGTCGGCCTCCAGCTGCTCGGCCGCGGCGACCAGCTCCTGCAAATCCATGCTGCGGATGAGAGTCTCGCGCACCGCATCGGAGGCTTGGAGCAGGATTTCGCCGTCGCGCTCCGCTTTGACGAGATTCCAGACGACGAGCCGCTCCTCCAGAGGCAGCGATTCGAGCACGTACGCGATGTCGGCCGGATGCATGGAGTCGAGCTTCGCGCGAAGTTCGGCGACGTTCTGCCTGTGCACGAGAGATTCCACCAGCTCGTGCTTTGGCATTTCTTGGCGTTCCACCAAGTGCTCGACCAGGCGGTGCCGCCCAAGGAGCTCTTGAACCTCACGCAAGTCGGCTTGGAGGTCCTCGAGTTCCTTCTTCGGGCTGAGGGTTTCGATCATGCGTGCCGGCCCTTCGCCGTGAATTGGTCCCCGGGTTGCCGCGGGCAGCGCCCTACGCCCCGCACGCGGCTGCGGCGATTCTAGCAGCCAGCTGTATGATGGCGATAGAAAAATCTCGCCCGATGGCACCCCACCGCGCAGCTCTCGGAGAAGATCTTCGTCCTGTCGAGACAGGGAATATGAGGGCTATCCTTCCCTGCCTGGTTCCCGCTCCAGTCGACGCATGTTTTGGCTGACGTGACGGCTTCAAATCGCTTTGCCGACGACGTGCGGCCCGGGGAGGTTCTCGCCTGGGCGATGTACGACTTTGCCAACTCGGGTTACACCACGGTCGTGATCACCGCCGTATTCAACGCCTATTTCGTTGCGGTGATCGCGGGCAACGCACCTTGGGCAACTTTTGCTTGGACTGCGGCGTTGTCGGCCTCGTACGCTCTGATCCTGCTGACTGGACCCGTCATTGGAGCCTACGCCGACCTGCGTGCCGCAAAAAAGCCCTTGCTCGTTCTCACCACGGCGGGTTGCGTGATCGCGACCGCCTTGCTCGCGTTCACCGGGCCCGGAACGCTCGCGCTTGCGGTGGTGCTGCTGGTGTTTTCCAACTTCTGCTTCGGCTCCGGGGAAAACCTCATCGCCGCGTTCCTGCCCGAGCTCGCCCGCGGCGAATCGCTGGGGCGGGTGTCGGGGTGGGGCTGGAGTCTAGGCTATCTCGGCGGTCTTTTGACTCTCGGTCTTTGCCTAGGCTACGTCATCTGGGCTCAGGCTCACGGGCAGGAACCGCAACAGTTTGTGCCGGTCACGATGCTGATCACCGCCGCAACCTTCGCTCTTGCGAGCCTGCCGACTTTCTTGGTGCTCAGGGAGCGCGCCCGCGCGGCGCCGGTCGCTGCCGGCGAAAACCTGGCGCAGGCGGCCTTTGCACGGCTCGCGCAGACCGTGCGCCAAGCCGCGCGCTATCGGGATCTCGCGCGGTTCCTGATATGCATCGTCTTCTATCAAGCGGGAATCCAGACGGTCATCGCGCTCGCCGCGATTTACGCCGAACAGGCGCTCGGTTTCACGACGAAGGATACGATTGCCCTCATCTTGGTGGTCAACGTGACTGCCGCAGTCGGTGCGTTCGCTTTCGGCAACATCCAGGATCGACTCGGACATGTGCGAACCATTGCTCTTAC
>VBDE01000229.1 GCA_005883665.1 Betaproteobacteria bacterium | reverse complement strand
GCATCCCACGGCACCAGATGCTTGCAACCGGGCACGATGTGAAGGTTGAGCCGCGGATATTTCTCCTTCAACAGCTTCGCGCGTTCGGCGGCGTGGGCACGGTCTTCGCGTCCGAAGATCAGGAGCAGCGGCATGGGCAATTCGACGAGGCGCTGCCATAGCGGTGTCTTGGGTTCCTTCGCGGGCGCGGCCCCGGCCGCCGCATTGCGCGCGACGAAGGCTTCGAAATTCCGGCCCACACTGCGGGCGTGGCGCAGCGCCAATTCTTCCGGCGTGATCAGCTCGTGATGGAACAGCGTGGCTTCAAGCATCTTGCGCGTATCCTCGACGGTCGGTTCCCCGGCCGCCATGCGTCGTTCCAGGCGCCGTTGAGCGGCGGCTTCGTTGCTCTCGCCTTCGCCGCCGAGCGGCGGCAGCAGGCTCCCCGTTCCGAGCACGATGACGTGGGTGTAGCGCCCCGGTTCTTTCAGCGCGAGTTGCACCGCCGGGTTCCCCGCCTGCGAATGCCCCACAAGCGCCGCCGTTTTCAGCGAGAGCGCATCCATGAATTTCGGGATGCTGTCGCGGCGATACGCCGCCGAAAGGTCCGCCGGAACGTCGGATAGCCCGAAGCCCGGCTGGTCGAAGGCGATGGCGCGAAAGCCCGCCCGCGCCAGGGGGCCAAGATTACGGAGGAACACGTCGGCCGACGAGCCCAGCGACGCGCCGTGCAGGAACAGCACCGCGGGGCCGTGGCCTTCCTCGATGTAGCGCAGGCGCAAGCCGTCGACCGTGACGTATTTGTCCTTCACGCGAGTCATGAGATCGCTCGTCATGCTCCGCTCCTTTTTCTCAGCCGGTTCTTCATATCACTCGTCGGAGATGTCGATCCAGTTCCCGTCGGGATCGGACATCTGCCATTTGCCGCTCGCCTGACCCGCGAAAAAGCGTTTGCGCACATCGGATTCCGGGCTGCCGCCGAGCGGCACGCCGGCGAGATAGGGATTCATCCCGGCCACTTCCGCGACCCGCGCCTTGAACGCGTCCAGATTCTCGACATGAAAGCCGATATGGTCCGGACCCGGGCGCTTGACCGACATGCCCTCGAACGCCGGAATCGACCAGGGCAGGACGGCGAGCGTCACCCGCCCGTCGGTTAGACAATAACCAGCCGTGCCGGACTTGCGGTTCACCGGATCGAGTTCGAACACGTCGCGATAGAATTCCGCGCATTCTTCCGCGTTGGGCGTTCGGATGGCGAATTTGTTGACGTAGCGGTCCTGGGCCCAGCCGCCGCCTGCGATCTCGGCATAGACTTCCTTGCGCGTGTCCTCTTTCTTCTGCGCGAGATCGAAGACATTGCCGTCGGGATCGTGGCCGCTATAGGCGGCGAAGGGCCGCGCCGTGGGCCGCTTCACGATTGCCGCGTTCTTGTGCTTCCGCTTCATGCGCTCCAGCACGGGCTCGACGTCATCGACCACCATGCCGAAATGATCGATTCCCTCGACATAGCCGTCGCGTCGCGGAATGAGGTTCAGACCCACGTAGCCGTCGCCGATGGTGATCGCCGATGCCGGACGGCCCTTGGCGGAAGACTTCAGCCCGAACACGGCCTCGTAGAACTTGCCGAGCGTGTTGTATTGGTGGCTGATGAGGGCCACGTGATTGATCTGGGCGAACATCTACGCTTGAACTTGCGTTGCTGCGGCGGTTGGAATAGATTGCCCCGTAATTTACCATTAACCCGGTCGCCCTGACCGGGACGAAGTCGTGAACCGGCTTTGCCTTCGTGTCCTCGCGGCCCTCGCCTTGGCTTCGCTGCCGACCGGCGCCGCGGTCAGGGCGCAGGATTACCCCGCAAGGCCGATTCGCCTCATCGTCTCGTTTCCCGCGGGCAGCAGCGATGTCCTGGGCCGGGCCTTCGCGCAGAACGCGACGCTCGGCCAGCCGGTAGTGGTCGAGAACGTGCCCGGTGCGAACGGCGCGATCGGGCTCACGCGCCTGGCGAAGTCCGCTCCCGACGGCCATACCATCGCGCTCGGCGCCACCACCAACCTCGCCGTCAGTCCCCACCTCAATTCCAAGCTTCCCTACGATCCGCTCAAGGATTTCGCGCCGATCGCGCTGCTCGCGCGCGTGCCCATCGTGCTGGTGGTGAGCGCGGCCGTGCCGGCGAGATCGGTCGCCGAGCTCGTCGCCCTCGCGCGCGCGCATCCCGGCAAGCTCAACTACGGCTCGATCGGCACCGGGTCCACCGGTCACCTGCTCGGCGAGACGCTGCGGCGGAGGGCCGGCATCGACATCGTTCACGTGCCCTACAAGGGCGCCGCGCCGGGCGTGACGGCCTTGATCGCGGGAGAGGTGCAATTCTTTTTCTTCCCGGTGTTCGTCGACGCGAGGGCGCTCGTCCGCTCGGGCGCGCTGAGGCCGCTCGCGCTGGTCGATTCGCGCCGCTCCCCGGTCGCGCCGGACCTGCCGACGCTGCCGGAGCTCGGTTATCCCCTGGAAGCGGCGGCCTGGTTCGCTCTGATCGCGCCGGCCGGCACGCCGGAGGCGATCGTGCAGCGGCTCGCCCGGGAGGTGCGGCGCGTCCTTTCGCTCGAGGCGATGAGGCGCTTCCTCGACGATCATGGAATCGAGGCGGGCGACCTGGGGCCGGAGGCGCTCAAGGCCTACATCGCCTCGGAGCACGCCCGCTACGGCCGCATGGTGCGCGAGACGGGCGTGCAGGTCGAGTGATCAGATTGCTTGGAATGGGTCAGTGTTGAGCGATACGCTCGGCACCGTGCTGCAATGTCCGAAAACGGCCAGACAAGGCCGGCCGCCGCGCTCATAATGCGCTCGTGATTCTCGACTCCCGCATCTGTTACCGGGCGCTCAAAGCGCGTGACGCCAGATTTGACGGCCGCTTTTTCGTCGCGGTCTCGTCGACGCGCATTTATTGCCGCCCGGTCTGCACCGTCAAGCCGCCCAAGCGCGAGAACTGCCGCTTCTTTCCGAGCGCGGCAGCCGCGGAGTCGAACGGCTACCGGCCGTGCCTGCGCTGCCGGCCGGAGCTCGCGCCCGGCAACGCGAGCGTGGACGCGACCTCGCGTCTCGCCCAGGCCGCCGCGAGCATGATGGAAGACCGGACGCTGGATCAGGAGGGACTCGATACCCTCGCCGGGCGCCTGGGCATCACCGACCGGCACCTGCGTCGCGCTTTCGGCGCCGAGTTCGGAGTATCGCCCGTGGAATTCGCGCAGACGCAGAAGCTACTGCTCGCGAAGCGTCTCCTCACCGACACTGCGCTGCCCGTCACCGAGGTGGCATTCGCGAGCGGCTTCGGCAGCGTGCGGCGTTTCAACGCGCTCTTCAAGCAACGCTATCGGCTCAGACCCGGTCAACTGCGCGGCCCGCTCCGAGGCGGTGCGCCAGTAGCCGCTACAGCCGACTTGCTCAAGTTCGAGTTGAGTTTCCGGCCGCCGTTCGATTGGTCGGCGGTGAGCGCATTCCTCGGCGTGCGCGCTATCGCCGGCGTCGAAGCAGTGGAGAGCGGCTGCTACCGCCGCACGGTGCGCATCCCGATCGACGGCAAGGAGCACACCGGCTGGATCGCGGTCGAGATGTCGCCCAGGAAACCCACGCTGCGCGTCGCGGTCTCCGCGTCGCTCGCCAAGGCGCTGCCACCGGTGCTCTCGCGCGCCAAGGCGCTGATGGACCTCGCATGCCACCCCGCCGAGGTGGCACAGGCGCTGGGCACACTGGCAGCGCAATCCTCGGTCAGCAGGTAACGGTCGCGGGCGCGCGTACCGTTGCGGGTCGCTTCGCCGCGGCGTTCGGCGACCCGATCGAGACCCCGTTCGATTCGCTCACGACGCTGTTTCCGACTGCGGCACGCGTCGCCGTACTGCCGGCGGGACGCATCGCGCGCCTCGGCATGCCCGGCGCGCGCGCCCGCACCGTCGTCGCGCTCGCGCGCGCGGTGGCGGACGGACGCATTGCGCTCGTGCCGAACGCCGACATCGAAGCGACGCTAGCCGCGTTGCGCGCGTTACCGGGCATCGGAGAATGGACCGCGCAATATATAGCGATGCGGGCGCTGTCCTGGCCCGACGCATTTCCGCACACGGACCTGGGCGTGATGAAAGCGCTCGGCGAGACCGGCGCGTGCCGGGTGCTGGCCGCAGGCGAAGCCT
>VBDE01000083.1 GCA_005883665.1 Betaproteobacteria bacterium | reverse complement strand
CGGTGGCGCAGGTTGTCGCGCACGGCGAGCGCCGCGCGCTGGCTTCCCGCGCGCGCCACGTGCGGCGGGACCGGGTGGCTGACCCGCCAGCGGTGCTCGAGCCTCGCCAGAGCGACGCGGTTCCACAGGCGCACGGCTGCGCCCTGGATCGGCCCGAGCAGCGGCCCTTCGATCTTCACGGCGTAGTCGTGGCGCGGTGGGACCTGCCGCGGCGTGTCCATGTCGTCGATGATGTTGATGCCCCCGACGAAGGCGACGCGTCCGTCCGCCACCGCGATCTTCCGGTGCATGCGCCGCAGCCGGTCGCGCCTGACGGGGAAGCGCCAGACTTCGGGGCGGAACACCAGCAGGCGCGCGCCCGCATCGCGCAGCTCGCGTGCGAACTCCCCCGGCATGTCCCTCGACCCGAACCCGTCCACGAGCACGTGCGCCGCCACTCCGCGCCGCGCAGCCTTGCACAGAGCCTTCGTGATGCGTTCCCCGGTGGCGTCGCCGGCGTAGATGTAGGTCTCCAGGAAGATCTCGCGCTGCGCGTCGCGGATCGCGGCTTCGAGCGCGGGGAAATACTCAACGCCCGAACGCAGCAGCGTCAGGCGGTTTCCGGGCAGGAACTCGACCCCCAAGCAGGCGACTTACGCGAGCTGCAGATGCGCGGAAAGGGCGGCGTGGTCGGACAGGCGCCGCCACATCGGCCCGTGGTGCACGTGCGTGTGGCGCACGCGGAATCCGCGCACGTAGATGCGGTCCAGACGCAGCATCGGGAAGGCGCTCGGGAAGGTGCGCACCGGCTTGCCGCGGTGGTCGCGGCAGGCCTCCTCCAGGCCCAGGTCCTCCTCGAGGCGCTTGCCGGCGCGATTGCGCCAGTCATTGAAGTCGCCCGCGACGACGACCGGAGCGTCATCGGGCACCTCGCGATTGAGGCGCTCGATGATCGCGCCGACCTGATGGCGCCGGCCGCGCTCGTGCAGCGCGAGGTGCACGCAGATACAGTGCAGGCGCTGCGGCATCTCGGGCAGCTCGATTTCGCAGTGAAGAATGCCGCGACGCTCCAGGGCGTGGTGCGAGACGTCCTCGTTTTCGGCCCGCACGATCGGGTAGCGGCTGAGGATGGCGTTGCCGTGGTGCCCGTGGTCGTAGACGGCGTTGCGCCCGTAAGCGAATTCCGGCCACACTTGGTCGGCGAGAAACTCGTATTGCGGCTCGTCCGGCCAGTCCTCGAAGCGCGCGGCGTGACGGCTGTGCAGTCCCTGCACTTCCTGCAGGAAGATGATGTCCGCGCCGAGGACCTGCAGGTGGTCGCGCAACTCGTGGATCATCATGCGGCGGTTGAACTGCGAGAAGCCCTTGTGGATGTTGTAGGTGGAGACGTGTAAATTCACGTTGGACTTTGTGCGTCTTGAGGTGGGAGCACGCCTGCCGGAAGGGTGGAAATCGCTTCCATCATAGCAGCCCCGCGCGCGGCCCAGAGGGGCCGCCGAAACACGGTAGTTGGAAAAAATCCCTTTTTGGTCTATCCTTGCGCGGGTTTCCGGGGTTGCAGCCCCGGCAATTTTCACATTCTTGAGGAGTGCAGCACGAGCGAAACCAGGTAAACGTTGGTCGGGATCAGGCAAGTAGGGGGAGGGCGTTTCGGGCGAAGGTCCGATGCGTCCCGGCATCAAGCAGCCTGGCAGGTTTGAAGCCGAAAAAAAGGCAGCGGAAGCATTTTTCCCACCACGAAAGGACGCTCTATGAAGAAGCTTCTCATCGCATCAGCAGTCTCCGCCGCGTTCGCGGCTCCCACGGTGGCGCTGGCCCAGGCCGCCAGGGCTCCCACGCTCTCGCAAGTGCTCGACGCCTCGGGCATCAGCATGAGCGGGTACCTCGATGTCGGGTACACGCGCGCGGACAAGAACATCGAAGGCGGGGTTGGTGGTAATCCTGCGCGTCCACCACGGGTCTTCGACAACCAGAACAACTCGTTCGACCTGCATCAGTTCGGGCTGAGCGTTTCCAAGCTTCCGAGGCAGGGCTTCGGGGGTCTCGTCAACGTCACCGCCGGCAGCGACGCCCAGGTGATCCATTCCTTCCCTGAAGGAACCGGTGCAGGCACATCCTTGTTCGACGTCACCCAGGCCTACGCGCAGTACGCAAGCCGGGAGTTGACCCTGATCGCAGGCAAGTACGCCACGCTGCATGGAACCGAGGTGATCTGGAGTCCGAGCAACACCAATGTGTCGCGCTCGATCCTGTTCGGTGCGATACCGTTCACCCACACCGGGGTGCGCGCGACCTGGGCGTTGAGCGACACGGTCAGCCTCATCGCAGGGGTCAACAACGGTTGGGACCAGCTCACGGACGCGAACCGCGACAAGACGGTCGAGCTCGGCGCGACGTTCAACCCCATCAGGCCGCTGAACATCTCCATTTCGGGTTACTCGGGCAAAGAGCCGGCGCCGTTGCCGACGTCCGCGAGCAGCGGCACCCGCACCAGCATCAACGCGGTCGGCTCGTATAACATCAACCGTGCTCTGAGCGTGGGCGCCGAGCTGCTCAACGTCAGCCAGGACATCCCCGCCGGCGGCGGCGCCACGACCAGCCGGAAGTACACCGGTCTGGCCGGTTACGGCAGCTACATGTTCACGCCGAAGCTGCGCGGGGTGGCGCGTGTCGAGCAGTTCGACGACAAGGACGGGTTCCACTTCGGCATCGCCGGCACGAAGTACCGGGAATTGACCGCCACGGGCGCCTACCTGGCGTCCGACAGCTTCGAGGCGCGTGCCGAGCTGCGCCAGGACAAGGCGACCAACGCGGTATTCAGGGAGTTCGACGGCACGTTCAGCAAGACCCTGATGACGATCGCGGTACAGGGTCTCTACAAGTTCTGATCCGCGGCGAAGCGGCGGCGAGGCGAGTTGCACGCGCGAGCCGTCCGGAGGACCTCTTCAGTTCTTCGGCCGGCCGCGCGCGAGCGCGTCGCGCCGCACGATCTCCTCGACCATGGCGCGGAACCGGCGCTCGACGATCCTGCGCACGATCGGCATGCCGATCAGCGGAGGCAGTGAAAACGCCGGGATGAAGCGCCCGCTGTAGTCGAACCTCACCCCCGCAGCCGAGGTCCCGAGCTCGTAGCGCGTTTCCAGCTCCCGGATGTTTCCGGCGACGCGGCGCGCGACGATCCGCCGCTGCGGCTGCTCCAGCACTTCGAGCGTCACGTCAACGGGCTGCCGGTAGAAAAAAAACCCGATCTCGCCCTTCTGCTCCACCACGACGCGGTCGCCGCTGCGCGACACGACGCGGGAGCTTTTCATGTCCGGGATGAATTGGGCGAGATTGTCGTAATCCGAGAGCACTTCCCAGGCGATGCGCGCATCGACCTGCATCACGGCCGAAGCGCTGACCGTGATGTGTTCACCATGTCGCTCGATCCGGGTCTCGATTGCCTCGGGCGGAGCGGCGCGCACGAGGCCCGGCGCGACGGCGAGCGTGAAAAGCGCGAAGAGAGCGGCGCCGAAGCGGGTCGGGATGAGGGGCATGCTGACAGGATGCCGCAGCGGCCTCTTCCGCCGCAAGGCTTGCAGACTTACCGCTCGCTGACGCCGAGCCTCTGAGGCAGGGCGAGGATCGCGTCGCGGTTCGACCAGGAGAGCGTGAGCGCCGCGGCCTCGCGCCAGGGCAGCCATTTGTAGCTCAGATGCTCCGCGGGGTCGAGCGTGACGGGAAGCGGCTCGGGTACCACCATGCTGAAGACGTGCTCGAGGTTGTGGGTGACCCCCGGCGCGAAGCGGCTCTGGTGCTTCTTGAAGATCTCGAAGCGGTTCTCGATGCCCCAGTCGCGCAGATCGTAACGCGCCGCGTCCAGGCCGGTCTCCTCGCGCACCTCGCGGATCGCGGCGTCTCGAAGGGACTCCGACTCGTGCGCGAGGCTGCCCGTGACCGACTGCCAGAAGCCCTGCATGGGGCGGCGGGCCGGGAATAATAGTGCAAAGGAGGAATCCATGAACGGCAGGATCGCGCGAGGGCTCGCGCTCGCCGGCGCCGCCGCCGCGCTCGCCGGCGTCGCCTTCGCCCAGGATACATGGCCATCGCGCCCGGTGCGCCTCATCTCGACTTCGGTCGCGGGCGGCAACATCGACGTCATGTGCCGCATCATCGCGGAGAAGCTCTCGGTTCGGCTCGGGCAGCCGGTGGTGGTGGACAACAAGCCGGGCGCGGCGACCGTGCTCGGCACGGCCGAGGCGGCGAAAGCGCCGCCCGACGGCTATACCTTCCTCATCACCATCATGAGCTCGATGGTGGGAAACCGCGTGCTGCGCGCGAATCTCCCCTACGATCCGGTGAAGGACTTCGAGCCGGTGACCCAGATCAGCACCGGCAACGTGCTCCTCATCGGCCCGGCGGGCGCGCCCTACCGGGACCTGAAAGGCTTCGTCGAATGGGCGAAGAAGCTCGGGCGGCCGGTCAGCTACGGCTCGATCGGGGTGGGCACCTCGCTGCATCTCTTCGGCGTGATCCTGGAGAAGGAATACGGCGTGCCGCTCAATCACGTCCCCTACAAGGGCGAGGTGCAGGCCACCGCCGACGTGATGAACGGCGCGCTGGATGTGGCCTGGGCGAGCATCCTGATCGCGAAACCCCTCGCCTCCGCAGGGAAAGTCCGCGCGCTCGCGATCACCGGCCCGAAGCGCTTTGTCGCCTGGCCGGAGCTTCAGACCTTCGCCGAGCAGGGCTTCCCCGGATTCGAGATGCCCGTCTGGGGCGGCGCCTACCTGCCCGCGGGAACGCCCAAGCCCATCGTCGAGCGGCTCTCGCGCGAGATCGTGGAGGTGCTGAGAATGCGCGAGGTCTCCGAGCGCCTGATCGCGATGGGGCAGCTTCCGATCGGCAACACGCCCGAGGAATTCGCCCAGAACTACCGCAGGGATTTTCCGCGATGGGAAGCGCTCATCAAGGCCTCGGGCGCGAAGGTGGAGTGATGCTGAGCGCGGAAAAGAACCGCACGCTGACCCAGGTCGGCGCGGGCACGCCGATGGGCGAGCTCTTGCGCCGCTACTGGCATCCGGTCGCCGCGGTGAGCGAATTCGACAAGAACGCGATCAAGCCCGTGCGCATCGTGGGAGAGGACCTCGTGCTCTACAAGGACCTCTCTGGGACGTACGGCCTGATCGCGCGGCATTGCAGGCACCGCGCGGCGGACCTCGCCTACGGCTACGTCGAGAAATGCGGCTTGCGATGCCACTATCACGGCTGGGTGTACGACGAAGGAGGCCAATGCATCGAGCAGCCTTTCGAGCAGAAATTCGATCCGCAGGGACGGTTGAAGAAAAGAATCCGCACTGCGGCCTATCCGGTGCAGGAAAAAGCCGGGCTTCTCTGGGCCTATCTCGGCCCGCGGCCCGCGCCGCTCCTCCCCGACTGGGAGCCGTTCTCGTGGAAGAACGGTTTCGTGCAGATCGTGTTCGCGGAGGTGCCGTGCAACTGGCTCCAAGCGCAGGAGAACTCGATCGACCCGGTGCATTTCGAGTGGATGCACGAGAACTGGAGCTTGCGGCTGAAGGGCGGCACCGGTCCCTACGCGCCGGCGCACCTGAAGATCGGCTTCGACGAGTTCGATTTCGGGTTCGTCTACAAGCGCGTGCGCGAAGGCGCCGACGAAAGCGATCCCCTGTGGACGACGGGGCGCGTGTGCCTGTGGCCGAACGCTTTTTTTCTCGGCGAGCACTTCGAGTGGCGCGTTCCGGTGGACGACGAGAACATGCTCTCGGTCGCCTGGTCCTTCATCCGCGTGCCGAAGGAGGCCGAGCCCTACGAACAGAAGAACATCCCGGCGTGGACTGCGCCGATCAGGGACACGCAGACCGGGCGCTGGATCACGAGCCACGTCATCAACCAGGACATCGTCGCCTGGGTCGGCCAGGGAGTGATCGCCGACCGCACGAAAGAGAACCTCGGCGCGAGCGACCGCGGGATCTCGCTCATCCGCAAGCAACTCTTCAAGGACCTGGCCGCCGTTGCGGCGGGCAAGGACCCGAAAGGTCTTGTTCGCGACGTCAAGGCGAACCGGAACATCGAGCTTCCCAACATCGGCAGGAAGTTGTACACCGAGGGCATGACGCTGGCGCAGTACCGCGAGCACCCGTTCTGGAGCAGGCTGCTCGAGGACTTCAGGTGGCACTACGGCCAGCCGGAGGAAGTCAGGCGCGAGTTCCGGCGGGCGATGGGGCTGGAAGCGGAGAGCTCACGTCGTCCCGCCGATCGCTAGACGCCACAGCTCGACGATGTTGAAACCGCTAGGATGGGCGCAATTTGCCGCGTCCGGTTGAGCGCCGGGTTAGGCCTTGTCGCTCCCCGTTTTCGGTGGAAAGCCGAACATGGTCCTGTAGATGAGCGAAGGGATGCAGATGTCGATCGTGCTGACGAGCAGGCCCACAAACGTAAGCATTCCCCCGAGGACATACCCTGTGACAATCGCTCCGGATTGGAACGCCCAGCCCATCGCTATGAGCCACACGGCGCCCACCCCGCAAGCGAAGCGACTCGGAGCGCCGCGTTTAGGTAACGGCCCGGTGCCGGTGAGGTAGCGCAGACCATAGTTGTATAAGAGGTCGAACGGATGCACCGGAAACGCGGCAGCCAGCGCCGCAACGGGTACCAAGGTCCACAAGAGCATCGGTGAGGCAAGTACGGTTCCCGCTGCGGCCAAGACCGTACAAAGCGCAAACGCGAGGCGAAGCCACGGAGCGGTTTCCGCAAGCGTTCGTTCCTCGACACCAACGAAACCCTGTATCTCAAGCCGCCTGCGCGTAATCTGAGAAATGGCTGCCATAGTTCACCTCATGATGTGTGTGGCCTAACGAATGAAAGGGACTTCCCCTATTCGAGACGGGTGTTGGCCCGCACGGTATCGAGTTGAGCGGCGCGCCGCCACAGCCCTGTTCATCAAAGTCGGTCAGGTAAGGAAGAACGAGCTTGCTGTACAGACCCATACGAAAAAGCGGCCGCTTTGCAACCCCTCAAGAATATAGCGCGAACCGCACATCTCATCGAGCATCAGCTGGTTTTCCATCTTCGGTTGATCGCATAAGGACCCGTGTCATCGCGGAAAGGTTGGAGCAGCATGCGATCAAGCCGGAAATCTTGCGGCGTGCGGAACTGGTCGACCCCGATCGCCAGCCGTTCGTGCCCGCCCTCGGGTTGGGCGCGGTAGGTGCCGAACAGGCGGTCCCACCAAGGCAACACGAAGCTGAAGTTGCTGTTGGTTTCGGTTGCATCGACGGAGTGATGCACCCGGTGCATGTCGGGGGTGACAAGAAACCAGCGCAGTATATGATCCACTGTCCGCGGAACCCGAACGTTTGCATGGTTGAACAAAGACAAAGCGTTGAATACGGTTTCGAACGCGAGCACCGCAAGGACCGGCAGGCCCAGCACGAAGATGACCGCAAACTTGATCGGCACGGCCAGGAGGATCTGGATCGGATGAAAGCGCGCCCCGGTCGTCACGTCGAAGTCCACGTCCGCGTGGTGCACCCGGTGCACACGCCAGAGCGCCGGCACCGCGTGAAACATCAGGTGCACCAGATACATCGCAAGGTCGAGCGCCAACAAGGACAGCACGAATGCCAGCGGGTACGGAATGACGAACATATTGAGGAGCCCCGTGCCGCGCTCCTCCGCAAATACGGCCACGCCGACCGCAGCGGAAGGGAACAACACGCGGACCAGAAGGACGTTGATAATGGCGATCGAAATGTTATGCGTCCAACGAACCGGCTTCGAAACCCCCGGCACGCGCCGTGGGGCGATCAATTCCCATGCCGCCATCAGCGCGAACATGCCAAGGAAGAACCCCAGGCGAATCGCCGAGTCGTTACTGAGAAGAAACGTATCGAAAGGCATGCCAAACTCCCAGCGCTTGGGCACACTGGCCCGACGTCAAAGCGGTTACAATCCTCGTTATACAATTATACAATTGAACTATTGAATACTTGCACATCATGAGCGGCATGTCAAACCGGGAATTCAAGACCGAGCTGTTCGAGCAGTTCGCGCGCGTCAGCCAGGCGCTTTCGAGCGGCAAGCGGCTGGAAATACTGGAGCTTCTGGCCCAAGGAGAGCGCAGCGTGGACGCGCTGACGCAGCTCACGGGCATGACCGCGGCCAATACCTCGCAGCACTTGCAGCAACTCCGCAAGGCGGGGCTGGTGGCGTCCCGAAAGGACGGCCTCTTTGTGATCTACAGGATCGCCGGAGGCGGAGTGGTCAGATTGCTGATGGCGCTGCGTGAGGTGGCGGAAAACAACCTTGCCGAGGTCGAGCGCCTCATCAAAAGCTATCTCAGCAAGAAGGACAACCTCGAGCCGGTATCCGCCGGCGAGCTGCGAAAGCTCACGCGCCGGGGTGCCGTTACCGTCGTGGATGTTCGGCCGCCCGAGGAATACGCGGCCGGGCATCTGCCCGGCGCGCTCAACCTGCCGTTACCCCAGTTGGCCAAGCAGCTGCACAAGCTCCCTGCGAATCGCGAGATCGTAGCCTATTGCCGCGGCCCGTATTGCCTGCTTTCGTTCGACGCGGTCGAGATGCTCCGCGCTAAAGGACGCAAGGCACGGCGCCTCGCCGAGGGTTATCCGGAGTGGCAGAGCGCGGGATTGCCGGTCGAGCACAGCGCTCCCGAGTCCGCTCGCTGAGTCTCTATCGGCAGCTCTGTTTGATGAACGAGCGTACTGACCGCCAGTTTTAGGCAGCCGGCATGTCCGGCCAGCCCGATCTCCAGCCGTCCGGCCCGCCGATGAGCGTCCAGAAGGGCTTGCCCACTCCGCGCCAGTGCTCGGCCGTCGCGTCCATGGCATCCAGCGCTTCGGTCGCCTCGTGCCCGTGCCCGCCGCAGAAGTGCTTGCTTTTCTCGAGGATGACCACCCAGCCCTTGGCGGGAAGCCACGACAAGTCTTTCAGGCCGCCGGTAAAAGCGCTCCAGTCGGCGCTGAGCTTGTCGGGAAAACGAAGCGCGCGCGACACCTCGTCGAGGAAATCCTCCCTGTCGTGCGCGTGGCCGATGTCGACGTAAATCACCATCATTCCCGCCGCGGCGGCTGCGCGCGCGAGCTCGCGCGCGTCGGCGGAGAGCTGGAACACTCCCGCCTTCGCCGCGTCCCCGATCCATTCGGCGTTCATGCGCTCAGCTCTCCGCCTTGCGCAGGCGAATGTGCAGCTCGCGCAACTGCATCTCGTCCACCGGCGACGGAGCATGCGTGAGCAGGTCCTGCGCGCGCTGCGTCTTGGGGAAAGCGATCACGTCGCGGATGGATTCGGCGCCCGCCATCATGGCGACGATGCGATCGAGGCCGAAGGCGATGCCTCCGTGCGGCGGCGCGCCGTATTGGAGCGCCTCCAGCAGGAACCCGAATTTCTGCTTCGCTTCTTCGGCGCCGATCGACAGGGCACGGAAGACCTTCGATTGCACTTCCTCACGGTGGATGCGCACCGAGCCGCCGCCGATCTCCGAGCCGTTCAGCACCATGTCGTAGGCCTTGGCGAGCGCCGCGCCGGGATCGCCCGCGAGCCGGTCCTCGTGGCCGTCCTTGGGAGCGGTGAACGGGTGGTGCATCGCGGTCCAGCGCTTTTCCTCCTCGTCGTACTCGAACATCGGGAAATCCACCACCCACAGCGGCCTCCAGCCGCTCTGAGCGTGACCCTTCTCATGGCCGATCTTCACGCGCAGCGCGCCGAGCGCGTCGTTGACGGTCTTCGCCTTGCCCGCGCCGAAGAACATCAGGTCGCCGTTCTTCGCGCCCGAGCGATCGACGACCGCCTTCAGCGCCGCGTCCGACAGGTTCTTGACGATCGGCGACTGCATGCCCTCGCGGCCTTTCCCCGTATCGTTGAACTTGATCCAGGCGAGGCCCTTCGCGCCGTAGATACCGACGAATTCCGTATACGCGTCGATCTCGCCGCGCGTGAGCTCGCCACCCTTCGGGACGAGCAGTCCTGCCACGCGATGGCCCGCGGTGTTGGCCGGGCCCGAGAACACCTTGAAGTCGACGGATTTCATCACCTCGGTCAGCTCGGTGAGCCTCAGGGGCACGCGCAGGTCGGGTTTGTCCGAACCGTATTCGCGCATGGCGTCCGCGTAGGCCATCACTGGAAAGGGATCGGGCAAGGCGACGCCGAGCACCTCCTTGAATACCGTCCGGAGCATCCCTTCGAAAATGGCGCGGATCTCCGTTTCGCCCAGGAACGAGGTCTCGCAGTCGATCTGGGTGAATTCGGGCTGGCGGTCGGCGCGCAGGTCCTCGTCGCGGAAGCACTTGGTGATCTGGTAGTAGCGGTCGTAGCCCGCGATCATGAGCAGCTGCTTGAAGAGCTGCGGCGACTGCGGCAGCGCGAAGAACTCCCCGGGGTGCACCCGCGAGGGCACGAGGTAGTCGCGCGCGCCTTCGGGCGTCGAGCGGGCGAGCATCGGCGTCTCGATGTCGATGAAGCCTTGCGCATCGAGATACTTCCGCACCGCCATGGCGGCGCGATAGCGCAGCTTCAGGTTCTTCTGCATCGTCTCGCGGCGCAGGTCGATCACGCGGTGCGTGAGCCGCACGGTCTCGGAGAGATTGTCGTCGTCGAGCTGGAAAGGCGGCGCGAGTGAGGGATTGAGAATCTCGATACCGTGCGCGAGCACTTCGACCTCGCCCGAGGCGATGTTCGGATTCACGGTGCCTTCGGGACGCCGGCGCACCACGCCGGTGACCTTCAGAACGAACTCGTTGCGGATGCGCTCCGCCGCCGCGAAAGTTTCCTTGCGATCGGGATCTGACACCACTTGCGCGAGACCCTCGCGATCGCGCAGGTCGATGAAGATCACCCCACCGTGGTCGCGTCTGCGGTGTGCCCAACCGGCGAGCGTCACGGTTTGTCCTAGGAGCGCGGCAGTCAGCTTGCCGCAATAGTGGGTGCGCATGGGTGTCTATCCTGGAGGCTCGGACCGAACTATAACAAACCGATCTGATTTCCCCAGCGCTAGCGCGCTTCGCGTGCCCGCAGCGTCGCGCCGCCGAGTATCATCGCATTGAGAAGCGACAGGGCGCAGCCCAAGGTCACCGTGAGCCCGATCACCGACAGAACCGGGATACGCGATGTCGCAAGGCATCCGAACGCGGCGAATGTGGTGAGAAAACATACCGACAAGGCGAGCGAGGTGCCCTGCTCGCTATCGGTTCCGGGTTCCGCCTGACTGAAAAACAGCGAGTAGTTGAGGCCGATGCCGAGCACGAGCAAAAGCGAAACCAGATGGAACAGCGACAAACCGATCCCGAGCAGCCCGAGGCAGGCCACTGTCATCGCAATCGCCGCGTACACGGGTAGCATGACCCGCAGCGCCTTGCGCACGCCGCGCAGCCCGAAGCAGAGGAGTAATGCGATCGCGAGCGCACCCAAGCCCGCGAGCGCAAGGGCCTGGGCGCGGTAGCCGCCGATCAACCTGTCCGATTCGGCCTTGAGGTCGAGGAAGCTCGCGCGCGCTTCGGCGGGCAGCCGCTCGGCGAGCGAGCGCAGACGCGCCGGATCGCGCACGCCGCGCAGAGGAATGATCGCATGCCATTCGCCGTCGCGCGTGGCGAGCAGCGACTGCACCTTGAGGTCGAGCCCGGTGCCGCGCAGGTCCTCGATCATGAGCAGCGGGCCGCCCCGCGCCCCTTCCACGTCGCGCTCGAATGGCGCAAAGGCGTCGGCGCGATACGGCAACCCTTGCAGCGCGCGGGCGAGCGTGCGGTGCAGATCCTGAGCTTCGGGCAGCGCGGCGCGGCGGGCCTCCTGCGTCTTTTCGCTCGGCAGATACCGCGCCGCCAGGTCGAATCCTTCGAGGATGCCCTCGTCCACCGCCTTCTGCAGAGCGAGCGCCGTTTGCTCGCTCTTCTCGAGCACCGCCTCGCGGCTCGCGGCCGTCGCGATCAGGAGATAACGCGCGTCCGGCGCGCGCAGATCGGCGCTCAGCCGCTGGTGCAGCTCGCGCGCGGATTCGGGCAGCGGACTCAGATGCCCGAGGTCGTCGTCCCAGATCCGGTCGTGGCGCGCGCCGATGAAAGCAAGCGCCGCGAAAAGCAGCACCCAGGCAATCCACGCCGCGCGCCGCATCGCGAGCCCCGCGCGAACCAGGCTGAAGGGAAGCGTGCGCGGCGGCGCTCCCCTGCCCGGGGCGAGCGCGGGCAAAACCCAGCGCGTCACCAGGCCCGCCGAGAGCACCCCGACCATCGACAGCACGCCGAGCTGGGAGAGGCCTTGGAGACTCGAGAGCAGCAGGGCGAGCGAGCCGAACACGGTGGTGAGCACGGCTAGGCGCAAGGTCGGCCAGACTCGGGCGAGCACTTCGAGCACGGGCTCGCCGGGCTTGCGCTGCGTGAAGACGTAGGACGGGTAATCGACGGCCTCGCCGATCAGGGTCGCGCCGAAGGCGAGCGTGATCCCGTGCACCGTGCCGAAGAGCACGCCCACCACCGCGACTCCCACGAGCAGGCCCGTCAGCACCGGCAGCGCGGAGAGCGCCACGGGGCCGGGCGAACGGTATGCGAGGACCAGTACCAGGAGGACCAGCACGCCCGCGAGGCCCGTGAGCCAGCCGATGTCGTGCTCGATCGCTGCACGCGTGCGCGCGGCAAACACGCCGGGCCCGCTGATCAACACGCGGTATTCCGGACCCGCTCCGATACGTTGAAAGGCGCCCATCAAGGCGCCTGCCGCCTCCTGCTCGCGCGCCGCATCCATTCCGGAGGCTGCTGTCTGCGCAAGAAGGAGCGCGCGAGCGCCGTCTCCCGAGAACCAGACGCCGTGCCGCGAGGCCGGCGCGCCCTGGCCCGCCGCCTCGGCGAGGCTGCGCAATTCGCCCGTCGGATCGCGCGCAAGTACCCCTTTGAACGCCGTTCCTTCGAGCGTCGCGAGCCGCTCGAGGTTTTCACGCAGGGCGCGGGAAAGCGATTGCTCGCCGAAGCGCTCGGCCCTCACCGTGGGGCTCAGCAGATAGCGATGGCGCAATCCCAGCTCGCGCGCGCCTTGGGTGAATTCCGCGCCGCCGTTTGTGACGTAGTCGAAGCGCCGGTCGGTTGCGAGCGCGCGCGCGAGTTCGCGGGAGAAGCGCGCGAGCTCAAGGGGCGCGCCGCCTTCGATCGCCACCAGCATGGTGCGGGAAGCTACGCCCGAGCGCAGCTGCTCGACGAGGAGCCGCTCCAGGCGGCCGCTCGCGGCGGGGAGGAAGGCCGTCAGATCGCTGGTGAAGACCAGGTGGCGCGCGGTCCACCATGCGCTCGCCGCGACGATCGCGAGCCAAACGAGGAGCGCCGAGCGCCGATAGAGCCTCACGTGGACTCTTGGTGGATGGTCATCACCGACCCGTCTCCGCCCGGCTCCAGGATTTCAATGCGGACGATGCGGGAGCCCGAGCCGGCGATGACTATGCTTTTCACGACGCCCGCGACCTCGACCTCCCTCGGGGTGAGCGCCAGCGTCCAGCGCTGCCTCGTGCCTCGCACCCTGACGGAATAGAGCCGCTCGAGCTCCGTGCCGTCGCCGGCGAGCGTTGCGCGAAGGCTCTCGACCAGCGCCGCGACGAGGGACGAGTTTTGCAGCCGGATCTCGTGGGTCTTGCCCTCGCGCTCGACGGAGAGCCGGTCGCCGTCCACGCGCGTCACTTCCTTGAACGGCAGGGTCTGGTGTTTCTCGATCCGCGCCGGACGCGCATAGAACAAGGTGCCGGAAAGCTGCAGGGGCTTCTGCAGCACCGCGACGCGCCTGACCTCGGAATATCGGGCCCGGCTCGTCTGCACTTGTGCGAGCTGCGCCATCAGCTTGCCGAAGTCCCAGGGCTCTTCCTGCGCCGCAGCCGGAAGCGTGGCAAGGAGGAGCACCGCGCGCGCGATCCTAGCGCGGAGAACCGCTCCAGAAATCATAGAAGTTGAACCAGTTGTAGGGCGCGAGGCGGCAGAAATGCTCGAGCCGTTCGGCGTAGCGCTGGGCCCATTCGCGGGTCCACGCTGTCGGCTCGGCACGTTCCGCGCTCGGCTCCTCGCAGAACGGCTCCAGGTGAATGACGTAGTGCTTGCCGCCCTCGTACAAGCCGGCGACCAGATACACCGGCACGCGCAGACAGAGGGCGAGCCGCAGCGGCCCTTGGGGAAAGACGGCGTCACGACCGAAGAACCGGCACGTGACCGTCTTGTCGGAGCCGGCCGAGCGGTCGCCGAGCATGCCAACAAGCTCGCCGCGCGAGAGGCATTCGGCGATCCGCAACATGGTGTCGAACTCTCCGGACACGATGATCCGCTTACGGATCACCGGATCCAGCTGAGCGTTCATTGCCTCGGTGATATTCGCGGCGTTCTCCTCGTACATCACCGCGTTGACGGACAATTCGTCCTCGATCGCGAGCGTGCGCAGCAGCTCGAAGCTGCCCAGGTGTGCCCCCAGCAAGAGGCACCCTCGCCCCTTGGCGAGCGTGCGTCGCAAAAGCTCCAGTCCCCGGGTCTCGATGTCGAAGTCAGCGAACCTGCCGTCGACGAAATACACGCGGTCGAGGACCGTCGTGGCAAAGGTGAAGTAATGCCGCCAGAGATCGGTCAAGCGCGGCCGCCGGCCGAGGGCGAGCGCGAGGTACTGGCGCGAAGCTCTCCGCATACGCGGCGAGAAAAGCACGAAGTAGGCGCAAATCGGATACAGCAGTAAACTCGCGACGCGCCGGCCGCCCCGCAAAGCGAACCACGTCATGAACCGCGTTGCACTGCGGCTGCCCCGCTCCCGCTGTTCGAGCCAGGGCGAATTCGTCGTCGGGGCGTTCATTTGCGCGCGGTCCGGCGCGGGGCGAGCTTGCCCGCGCGGACCACGGTTCGGACGACGTCGGCGAAGGGACGGTGCTCATGATGAGCGTAGCGCACGCGCCGGAAGACGTACTCGCCGACGAACAGCGCGCCCACCAGAAGATAGTCGATCCCGTTCGTAAACACCGACCAGGTATGCGGCGTCGCCAGCACCGCCAGCGCCGCGGACACGGCCGCCATGCTCACGAAAAACGCGGTCCAAATGACCGTCGACCATCGCGTATAGCGCGCGATATCCGGAGGAAGCTCCGTTCCGCGCACGAGGCGGGCGAACCAGGTGATCATCGGCTCCTCACCCCGCGCCAGGGTCCTCCCGAACCAGACGGCCAGGGCGACATTGAAGACGACGGGCGGAAGCTTGAGCAGCACGTCAGGCTCGGCGACGAGGGGCGCCGCCGCGAGCAGCGCGAAACCCGCCAAGCCCCACTTCCCCGGAAAGGAAAGATACAGCAGTGCAGCGAGACACAGCCACGCCGCCGAGGCCAAATAGCCGAGCCCGGTGGTGACTGCGGCGTGCGTGAGGACGGGGTAGGCGACGAGCACCACGGCGCCGAGCGCCTGCCGGGTTTTCATGTTCTCCTCCGTCCGTTTGGAAATGCCCAGGGGCGCGTTGCAAGGCCCCTATTCCGGGCAGGCTATGGCAAAACCTCCGGCTGATCAAGCGGCCCGGCAGCCATCCGCAGCGCCGTCGCGCCATCTAGGCCCGTGTTCAGGCAGATCGGTCATCGACTATCATTGCATCTATGGATTCGATGGCGCGCGACTGGGTCCCCGATACCGCTTTCGGCAGGTGGTTTCTCAGCACCGACATGTGGCTTCAAAGGGTTCTTGCGCGCGCGATAGCGGATCTGAAGCAGCTGGCGGGCACGCACGCGCCCGATTCGTTCAACCGTCTGATGGATGTCGGCTGCGGGCAAGGGCGGGTGTTCTCGCTGCTGCAGCAGGCTTTTTCTCCCAAGCAAATCGTCGGGGTAGACATCGACCCCCGGCTGCTGGAGCGTGCGGCGCAGTCCGCCCGGGAGTGTGGCTGCCCGGTCGAATTGAAGCGCAGCTCAGTCACGCGGCTCGACCTGCCCGATGCGTCCATCGACGTGATTTTCTGCCACCAGCTGATCCACCACGTCGCCAACCAGGAGGGCGCGTTGCGCGAGCTGCATCGAGTGCTCGCGCCGGGCGGCATGCTCTTGCTGGCGGAATCCTGCGAAGCGTTCATCAAGACGTGGGTGGTGCGCTTGCTTTTCCGCCATCCACGCGACGTGCAGAAGCCGGCCGAGGGCTACCTCGATCTGGTGCGCGCCGCAGGCTTCGTGTTTGGCGATGGGGACGTGCGCACCTCGACGCCGTGGTGGTCGCTGCCGGACTTTGGCGTCACGCGAAGGCTGGGGCTCGTGCGCAGGCCGCCGGTGGCCACCGAGTTGCTGGTGGTGGCGAGGAAGGCGCGCGCGTAAAGCCGTCTTAACGGCTTCTTATACCGTAATATTTCGCGAGCGCTTCCTTCGCGTGTCCACGGACGGCACGTGCGTCCGCCCTTTCACTCACCTCCTGGAGGAGATCTACATATTTGTCATTTTTTGAGCTGCCCAGGGCTTTTGCCAGCCAAGCGACGGAATCGCTGCGCTCCCGGTCGTTCAGATCGGTTCTCGCATAATTGGTACGCAGCTTCTGCGCCAAGAGCTCCAGCAAAATATCGTCCTTGGAATCGAAATAGACTCTCTTTGCACCCACACGCTGCAAGAGCAAATCATCGGATCGCAGCATATTCGCAACTCGATTCACGTTGTCGCTAAGCTTCGGGTCGAAAGAGCTGCGATTCGAAATGATGGGATTCCACTTGTTGTAATCCGCGAGGTCCTGCAATGCGACACGCGCAAACCTGTCATAACCGGCGTTCCCGAGGAATTTTCTTATCGTTGGCTCGTATTTGGTTTGGCCCGAGAAACCCAGTGAGCGAAGGTACCTGGCAACCCGGTTCCTTTCGTCCCTGTTGTCCCGGCTCGCGTCGGCATCCTCCAATAGACGCCGTTCGACAATATCGAACAAACGAGTATCGGAAAGACCCATCCAAGAAAATGTATCGGCAGCGTCAGAGTGAAGGTGCTTCGCCCCGCTGAATATCTGGATATAGCGCTGCACATCGTCTTCAACCGAAACGGCAGCGGCAAACTTGGAGAAAATCAGCAATGTAGCAAGTGCAAGGACAAACCGCATGTCATCCTCCCCATGTTTATTCACGTCAGTCTGTTCAGCGCCAAACCATACCGCGAATGCCAAAGGATACTAGGAGTGGTAATTTATGGATACCCCCACGTCCGCTGTCGGGCCCTAGCGCTGGATTTTCGCGCC
>VBDE01000082.1 GCA_005883665.1 Betaproteobacteria bacterium | reverse complement strand
TTTACTTCTTCCGTTTTGTTAAAGAACAACCGAACTTCCGGTCCGGCAAAAAGCCAGAAGCAAACGTTCGCTCGCTTGCTTGTGGTTTCTCACAGATCCCGGTTGCCTGAACTCTAGCACCGGTTGGTGGAGCTGAACGGGATCGAACCGATGACCTCCTGCTTGCAAAGCAGGCGCTCTCCCAACTGAGCTACAGCCCCTTTCGCTTCGCCACTCTTTGTTGCTCGGTGCCTCGTGTACGCCTTGTACACTTCGGCGCCTCGCGCCTCGATTGGCTCGCGACCCGCGCCATCTTGGGCTCTGGTGGGTCTGGATGGATTCGAACCATCGACCCCCGCCTTATCAAGACGGTGCTCTAACCAACTGAGCTACAGGCCCGTTTCCGCCATCACATCGCCGCTTGCGAATTCGAAGCGGCAACAACCGATAAGCGTGGGCACTTGGAAGAGGTTGGCTAGCCGTCCGGCAGCTCAACGCTGACGAAAGGATAGCTGCTTCCGAGAAAGGAGGTGATCCAGCCGCACCTTCCGATACGGCTACCTTGTTACGACTTCACCCCAGTCATGAAGCGTACCGTGGTAAGCGGCCTCCTTGCGGTTAGCCTACCTACTTCTGGTGCACCCCACTCCCATGGTGTGACGGGCGGTGTGTACAAGACCCGGGAACGTATTCACCGCGACATGCTGATCCGCGATTACTAGCGATTCCGACTTCATGCAGTCGAGTTGCAGACTGCAATCCGGACTACGACCGGCTTTCTGGGATTGGCTCCGCCTCGCGGCTTGGCAACCCTCTGTACCGGCCATTGTATGACGTGTGAAGCCCTACCCATAAGGGCCATGAGGACTTGACGTCATCCCCACCTTCCTCCGGTTTGTCACCGGCAGTCTCCCTAGAGTGCCCTTGCGTAGCAACTAGGGACAAGGGTTGCGCTCGTTGCGGGACTTAACCCAACATCTCACGACACGAGCTGACGACAGCCATGCAGCACCTGTGTTACGGCTCCCTTTCGGGCACACCCAGCTCTCGCTGGGCTTCCGTACATGTCAAGGGTAGGTAAGGTTATTCGCGTTGCATCGAATTAATCCACATCATCCACCGCTTGTGCGGGTCCCCGTCAATTCCTTTGAGTTTTAATCTTGCGACCGTACTCCCCAGGCGGACAACTTCACGCGTTAGCTGCGGTACTGAGAAATCGCTTCCCCAACACCTAGTTGTCATCGTTTAGGGCGTGGACTACCAGGGTATCTAATCCTGTTTGCTCCCCACGCTTTCGTGCCTGAGCGTCAATCTCAGCCCAGGGGGCTGCCTTCGCCATCGGTGTTCCGCCACATCTCTACGCATTTCACTGCTACACGTGGCATTCCACCCCCCTCTGCCAGATTCAAGTCCCATAGTTTCCACTGCCATTCCCAGGTTAAGCCCGGGGCTTTCACAGCGGACTTGGGGGACCGCCTACGCACGCTTTACGCCCAGTAATTCCGATTAACGCTCGCACCCTACGTATTACCGCGGCTGCTGGCACGTAGTTAGCCGGTGCTTATTCTGCCGGTACCGTCAAGGACCACGGGTGTTATCCGTAGCCTTTTCTTTCCGGCCAAAAGAGCTTTACAACCCGAAGGCCTTCTTCACTCACGCGGCATGGCTGGATCAGGGTTTCCCCCATTGTCCAAAATTCCCCACTGCTGCCTCCCGTAGGAGTCTGGGCCGTGTCTCAGTCCCAGTGTGGCTGATCATCCTCTCAGACCAGCTACCGATCGTCGCCTTGGTAAGCCGTTACCCCACCAACAAGCTAATCGGACATCGGCCGCTCCCATAGCGCGAGGTCCTTGCGGATCCCCCGCTTTCCTCCGTAGAGCATATGCGGTATTAATCCGGCTTTCGCCGAGCTATCCCCCACTACGGGACACGTTCCGATGTATTACTCACCCGTTCGCCACTCAGGTGAGAGTTGCCCCTCACCCGCGTACGACTTGCATGTGTAAAGCATGCCGCCAGCGTTCAATCTGAGCCAGGATCAAACTCTTCAGTTTAATCTCTGCAAGAACTCATACTGACGTTGACCAATCCACCTTACCCCTCCGCGCGGCACGGTTGCCCGGGACGCGCTGAGGATCAATGTCTTGGCCACGGGCCCGACGACCGTGATAGCCGTCAGACCCGCTTCCTTCAGTGTGAGTACTACGATGTATTTCCTTGAGCACCAGGACATACCGACCAAGGCTTCGAAACGGGTTTCCCCGCCGCGAAGCACACCGTCGGCTGCCCGGGCGACCTCACCCCAAGCACCCACACCTATCGGTTGTTCACCTTGTTAAAGAGCGGCGCCTGGAAAGATAGACGCTGAGAAGCGCGATTATACCTTAGAAACCGGTCCGGTCAATAACTCGCCGCTGCTTTCCCGCGTGGATAGCGGCCCGGAAGGGCTGCCAGCACGCGCTGCTAAAATGGCGCGTTTAAGCTCGCGCGGCGATACTCTTTTGATTGCTGTCTAAGCACCTGGCATGTGCTCCGCATCCGCAATGCTCCATGGCGTCTGATTCGCCGCGGGCCGCGGCGCAGACGCTCGCCTCGCCGGCGATGCGATCGCTGGCGCTCGCTGCGGTGTTTCTCGCCAGTGCCGCGCTCTGTATGCTGGGCTATCTCGCGCTTGCAGCGCCCGGACCGTGGTTCGGCGCTGCGCGAACGCTCCATTGGAACCCCGACGAGCTCACGGTGACGCGGGGCAGCGCCCTACAAACGCGTGAAGGGCTCGTGATCACCGCTCCGGACGCGACGAGCACCGTTGTCATTGCGTTCAACACGTCGTTTCGGTCGCGGGACTATGCACTGATCGCCTGGGACGCTGCCGGCGTGCCCGATGACGTCGAGGCGACGCTGCTTTGGTTCAACGACTATGCCTCCTCGCGCACGTTTAGGCGCACGCTGACGGTCGAAGCCGGTCGTATCGCCCCTGCATTCGTCGCACAGGATCGCGACTGGCTCGGCCGGATCGACGGTATGGCGCTGGTGCTCCAGGGAAGCTTCACCGAACCAATCGTGCTTCGCGGCGCCGCCGCGAAGCCGATGAGCGCCGGTCAAGTGCTCGGCGATCGGCTCGAGGAGTGGTTTGCATTCGAGCCGTGGAACGGAACATCGATAAACACGCTGACCGGCGGAGCGCACATGCAGGATCTGCCGCTGCCTGCGCTTCTCGCGGCGATCGCGGTGGTGGCGGCGTTGGCGTACGCCGGGCTCGCACGGTGGAAACCGCATTTTTTCGGACCCGTGCTCGGAGCCGGCGTGGCCGGGTTATTCGTAATCGCGTGGCTCATCATCGACGCGCGCTGGCAGTGGAACCTGTTGCGACAGGTGCGGGCTACGGACGCGCAGTACGCCGGCAAATCCTGGCACGACCGCCACCTCGCCGCCGAGGACGGGCCACTGTTCGCATTCATCGAGAAAGTGCGTGCGAAGCTACCTGCGCCCCCGGCACGCGTATTCATGGTCGCTGATGCGCATTACTTCCGCGAGCGTGGCGCCTATCACCTGTATCCGTATAACGTCTACTTCGATCCTTGGGCCAATTCGATGCCGCCACCCTCCGCAGTGCGGCCGGGGGACTATCTGGTCGTCTATCAGAGCCGGGGCGTGCAATACGACCCGTCACGGCAGCGCCTGCGTTGGGACGGTTCCGCCCCCATCGATGCGGAATTGCTGCTGGCGGACACGGGTGGCGCACTGTTCCAGATACGCTGAATGGAGCACCTAGCGCTCGCATTCGGTTTGGCGTTGCCTTGGGCTTTGGGGATTGCATTGCTGCTGGCGCTCGACTGGCCGCGATCGTCCGCCGGTGATGGCGACCGTTCCGCCGGCAGCGCCGCGCTGCGTCTGGGCTACGGTTATTTCATCGGCGCGCTCGCGCTGACGCTATGGATGCACGCGCTCTCCGCCACGGGCGTCGGCTTCGGCAGGATCTCGATCGGCGCACCTCTGCTCGTCGCGGTCGTCGCATTGTTTGCCTGGGCCACGCGGCGCAACCGCATTTCGGTCGCGGCCGTACGCAACGCAACATCAGCCTTGGTGCGACCGCAGCTCACGCGCTGGCAGCAATGGGCCTGGATGCTGCTGCTCGCATGGCTTGGCTTGCGCTTCGCTTCGATCGCCGCCGAGATCATGTGGCGACCGCTGTATCCCTGGGACGCGTGGGGGCAGTGGGCGACGAAAGCGCGCGTGTGGTTCGAGCTCGGGCGCATCGTGCCCTTCGCGCGCGCCGACGTCTGGCTCTCCGGCGCAACCGCGGCGTATTTCGATGCCTCTCCCGACAATCCGTCGACTGTCCCCCTGCTGCAGGTCTGGAGCTGCGTCGCGCTTGGCCGTTGGGATGATTCGGCGATGAACTGGCCCTGGCTTTGCATGCTCCTTGCGCTCACGCTGGCCGTTTACGGATCCTTGCGCAGTGCCGGGCTCTCTTTGCTGGGCGCGCTGATCGGCGCCTATCTCGTCGCGTCGCTACCGCTGCTCGATACGCACGCAGCGCTCGCGGGCTATGCCGATCTCATGCTGGCGGGTGTCTACACCTGTGCGGCGCTGGCGCTCCATCGCTGGGTGCTACGCCGCGACGCCTGCGACCGCGCGCTGGTACTGCTTCTCGCGCTCGCCTGTCCTCTGGTCGAGACATCCGGCTTGGTGTGGGCGCTGACGCTTGTCCCCGGCGGCGTCGTCGCAACCTTCCCGCGGCGCGGGCCGAAGCTCGTGGCCTTCGGCTTCGGCGCGGCGGCGCTTGTGGTGCTCGCCTTCGCGCGATTCGAGCCTGCGCTCCTCGGCCACAGCCTGCACCTCGACTACCAGCCGCGGTGGCATTCGCTCGCCGACGCGTACTTGTTTTTCGGCAACTGGCATCTCCTGTGGTATGTCGTTATTGTGCTGGCGATCATCGGCGCGCGGCGCCTCGTACGACCGCCGCTGGCGTCGCTAGCGCTAATCGTCGCCTCGGGGCTCGGCGTCTTGTTCATCGCATTTGCGTTCCCCAGCGCAACGTCGGTTGCCCAATTCGGCACAGCCAATCGCGCGACGCTGCCGCTGGCGCCGCTGCTCACCTGCCTCTGCGTTCTGCTGTGGCGCGAACTGACGATGCCGGAGGTGGCGCCGAAGCCGCAGGCGGCGCAGCAACGCGCGGGCTCGGACAGCGTGGTCGCCGCCGATGCTTGAGCTCTCCAGCGTCACGCTCTGCTGCCTGGATACCGCGAACCCCGAGCTCGCGCTGCGCGCGCTGCGATGTTCCGTATCGGGAATCCGCTTCGCCCGCACGCTGTTCCTGACCGACCGCGCGTACGACGCGCCGGGCATCGACGTCCGCGTGGTCGCACCGCTGGAATCGCGCGAGGCGTATTCGGCGTTCGTTCTGAAAACGCTCGTCGAGCATATCGACACCGCACATGTTCTGCTCATCCAATGGGACGGTTATGTCATCAATCCCGCGGCGTGGCGCACCGAGTTTCTCACCTGTGATTACATCGGCGCCAAATGGTTCTGGCACACCAGCCAGAAGGAGGCGCTGCACGACGCGATGCGCGTCGGCAACGGAGGCTTTTCGCTGCGCTCGCGGAAGCTCCTCATCGCGCTGCAGGATTCCCGGGTCGAGCTTGCCGGACCCGAGGACGAAACGATCTGCCGCGTCTTCCGGCCGTTGCTCGAGCGCGAACACGGCATCGTCTTCGGCTCGGAAGCGCTCGCGGATGCATTTGCCTTCGAGGTCGCGTATCCGATCGGCAAACCCTTCGGCTTTCACGGACTGTTCAACTTCTGCCGCGTAGTGCCGCCCGATGAAATCGTGGAGCTGACGCGGCTGTTCACACCCGAGATCGCGCGCTCGCCGCAGCTCCTTCAGCTTGGCCGCAATTGCATGGCGATGGGCCAATGGCGGGCAGCCGCGGCGATCTTCCAGCGTATTCTCGACGTGGACCCGGCGCATGCCGAAGGCACGGCGGCGCTGGCAACAGCGTCCACCAATGCCGCGACGGTTCCGACGGCGGGCCGTAACGATCCCTGCCCCTGCGGTAGCGGCAAGCGGTACAAGCATTGTCACGGCGCCGCGGGTGCAAGCGCGATGGTTGGAGCATCGGTGGCGTCTGAAGATCGCTTGAAGCAGGCGCTCGCGTTGCATCAGCGCGGCGCGCCCGGCGACGTGGCCGCGGCCGAAGCGACGTATCGCGACGTGCTCGCGCGGGAGCCGGACAACGCGCTGGCGCAACACTTTCTCGGCGTAATCCACTATCAGCGCGGCGAGCTCGCCACCGCATTGCCGCTGCTCGAGCGCGCGGTCGCCGCACGGCCCGGCGAGGCGGAGTTCCACAACAATCTCGGGTTGGCGCTGGCCGCCGCGGATCGCGAGACCGATGCCCTCGCCGCGTATCGCGCGGCGCTCTCGCTCAAGCCCGATCACGCCGTCGCCTGGAACAATCTCGGCCTTGCCCTGCAGGCGCGGAACGATGTCCGCGCCGCTATCGACGCCTACCGGCACGCGCTTGCGCTCCAGCCCGACTTCGCGCACGCGCGCTGGAACCTCTCGCTGGCGCTCCTGCTCGACGGCCAGTTTGCCGAGGGCTGGCGCGAATACGATGCCCGGCTTGTGCTGCCCGAGCTCGGGCGCGATCGCCACCGGTTTCCGGGCCCGCGCTGGGACGGCACGGCGCCCGCGGGCAAGATGCTGCTCCTCTATCCCGAGCAAGGTCTCGGCGACGCGCTGCAGTTCGCGCGTTACGCGACGCTTCTCGCGGAAGCCGGTGCGCGCTGCGTGATTCGCTGCTCCGACGCGCTCGCGCCTTTGCTTGCGACGATTCCGGGAGTCG
This sequence comes from Betaproteobacteria bacterium, assembly GCA_005883665.1. Lineage (GTDB taxonomy): Bacteria > Pseudomonadota > Gammaproteobacteria > Burkholderiales > SG8-39 > VBDM01. The sequence goes on along the minus strand of VBDE01000082.1, from coordinate 36,553 downwards.
CTGAAGTCAGCCGCGACGGTGAAGCATTGCCGCCCTACCAAGCGCATCTTCCGCTGCTGTCGCTGCCGCGCCTGCTCGGCACCACTGCGGAGACAATCCCCGCGACCGTGCCCTACATCGCGGTCTCCGAGGTCAAGCGCACCGCGGCGCGAGCGACGCTGGCACACGCCGGCGCCGCTCCGAGGATCGGCCTGTGCTGGGCCGGCAGTGCCGCGCATGGAAATGATCGCAATCGCTCGCTGCCGCTCGCCGCGCTTGCACCCCTCTTCGCGGTGCCCGGGATCGCCTGGTTTTCGCTGCAGCAAGGGAAAGCAGCCGCGCAAATCGCGGCGAGCCCCGCTGCCGATCGCCTCGTGCCATTCCCTGCTGACGCGGCTCTCGTCGATACCGCGGCGCTGATCGCGGAGCTCGACCTGATCATTACCGTCGATACAAGCATCGCCCATCTGGCTGGCGCGCTTGCGCGCCCGACGTGGGTACTGTTGCCCTTCGCGCCCGATTGGCGCTGGCAACTCGGCCGCGGCGACAGCCCGTGGTATCCGACACTGCGGCTGTTTCGGCAGCCGCGCCCGCGCGATTGGCAAAGCGTCGTTGCGCGTGTGCAGGCGCGTCTGGAAGCGGGAGCGCTTGAGCCGCGATGAATATCGCCGGGCGCGCGACGTGACCGACGCTGACAGGAGCGCGGCGCGCGCCGCGCTGCGCGAGGCCAACGCGGCGCTCGAGCGCGGCGACACCGTCCTCGCCGAGTCGCTGTGTCGCGATGTCCTTGCGCTCCAGCCGGACGATGCGGCGGCGTGGACACTCCTTGGAGTCGCGTTGCGCCAGCGCGATCCGATTGCGGCGCAGGCGGCGCTCACGCGCGCATTGGAGCTCGATCCGCGTCATCCCGACGCGCGATTCCATCTCGCAAATCTGTATCGCGCGCATGGACGCTTTGCCGAGGCGATCGCGGCCTACGAGACGGTGCTCGCGCACGCGCCTGCGCACCCGGGCTTGCAGAACAACCTCGGGCTCGCACTCGAAGCTGCCGGCGAGCCCGAGCGCGCTCTCGCCGCGTATCGCGCCGCGCTGGCCACGCGACCGGGCCATCGCCAATCCCTGGGTAATCTCGCGCACCTCCTCTGCCGCCTGCGTCGCTATGCCGAAGCCACCACCCTGTGCGAGGAGTACTTGCGTCGGTTTCCCGATGCCGACGCCACTGTCTGGGTCGACCTCGGCATCTGCCAGCATCATGCCCGCAACCACGATGGCGCGGAGGCGAGCTTCGCACGCGCTCTTGCCCTCGCGCCCGAGGACGCCGTCATACTGACCAACCTGGGCTCGGTGCTTGTCGACGGCGAGGATTTCGAGCGCGCGGAAGCAGTGCTCGCGCAAGCCGTGGCGCGGGACGCGTCGAGGTTGTATCCGGCATCGCTCCTCGCGTATTGCCGGGCGCAGTTGTGCGCCTGGGACGGCCTCGACGCGCTCCACGACGGCATTCGGCGCCAGCTCGACACGGGCAGCGAGGAAGCGGTGAACGCCTTCGCGGCCCTGTCGATGCCGCTGTCGCCCGAGCTGCAGCTCCGCGTCGCGCTTCGCTGGGCCCGCGATCTCGCGCCCGCCGCGCCGAGCACGCCGGCGGCCGCCAGAGCGCGTCGCGGCAACACGCTACGCGTGGGTTACGTATCGTCGGATTTCCGTACGCACGCCACGGCATCGCTCCTCGCTGAGGTCTGGGAGCGACACGACCGGACACGCGTGACGACACATGCATACTCGATCGGCCCATCGGAGACGTCCGCCCTGCGAATCCGTATCGAGGCTGCGTTCGACCGCTTCGTCGATTGCGGCGACGAGACTGTCGAGCAGATCGCGCGCCGTATCGCGGAGGACGGGATCGAGGTGCTGATTGATCTGAACGGCTACACGACACATTCCAAGAGCGAACTCTTCGCGCTCAAGCCCGCGCCGGTGCAAATGAGCTGGCTGGGTTATCTGGGTACGCTGGGGGCACCCTGGTACGACTACGTGCTCACCGATCGCTTCGCTGCCCCGCCCGAGTTGCAGCCTTTCTTCACCGAGCGTTTCCTGTATCTGCCCGACTGCTACTGTCCGAGCGATACGAAGCGTCCGATCGCCCCGCTCGCGCCGACGCGGGCGGCGTGCGGTCTGCCCGAGCAAGGGGTAGTGTTCTGCTGCTTCAACGCGAGCTACAAGATCCTGCCGGCGGTATTCGATGTCTGGATGCGCTTGCTTGCGCGCGTTCCCGGCAGCGTGTTGTGGCTCTCGCCGGCCACCGCCACCGCGTGCGCGAACCTGCGCCGCGAGGCCGCCGCCCGCGGAGTCGATCGAGAGCGGCTGGTGTTCGCCCCGCGGCTCGCTCTGCCCGAGCATCTGGCCCGCCACGTGCACGCCGATCTGTTCCTCGATACCACGCCCTACAATGCCGGCACCACCGCCAATGATGCGCTGTACATGGGCGTGCCGGTGCTCACCTGTGCAGGTGAGACTCTGGCCAGCCGGGCGGCCGGCAGCCAGCTTCAGGCGATCGGCTTGTCCGAGCTAATCACCACCGGCCTCGCCGACTACGAAGCCCTGGCGCTGCAACTGGCGACGACGCCGGGACGGCTGACCAGCCTGCGCGCCCGGCTTGCCGCCCACCGCTATACCTATCCGCTCTTCGACATGGCCCGCTTCACCCGCACCCTCGATGACCTCCTCCGCACGACGTGGGAAAATCATTCTGCAACACAGCGAACGTAAGCCGACCACCTTGTCCAACCTCTCAGCCGTTTCTCGCACCAGCCGCTGTCCGTGCGGCAGCGGCAAGCGCTACAAGGATTGCCATGGATCGCTCCAGGCTGGCCGCGACCTGCCTGCGAGAGCCGATTCGTTGCTGCGCGAAGCCCAAGTCGCATTCGCCGCGGGCCGTCATCGGGACGCAGCAGCCTCGCTTCGACGGCTGCTCGAATTCGCGCCCGACAATGTCGCCGCGTGGATTCTGCTGGGCGAGTGCCTCAAGCCGACCGACGACGCCGCTGCAAGCGAGGCTTGGTGGCGCGCGCTCGACCGCGACCCGGAGAACGCCGAAGCGTCGTTCCATCTGGGCAACCGCCTGCGCGAGCAGGGCGAGCACGTGGCCGCGATTATCCATTACGAGCGGGCCCTGCGCAGCGCGCCCAACCATCCAGCCGTGCTCAACAATCTGGGGCTGGCGCTCGACGAGATCGGCGAGCGGGAGCACGCGGAGGGCTGCTATCGGCAGGTGCTCGCCGTCGATCCGCAGCATACCGGTGCACTCGCGAACCTCGCCAACCTTCTCTCCGCGCGTGAAGCAATCGGGGAAGCGAACGCTGTCTACGACCGCCTATTCGCGATTCGGCGCGATTGGCCGGCGAGCGTCTGGATCCGCCGCGCGATGGCGCAAAACCGGGTCCAGGATTTGAGCGGCGCGATCGAAAGCTACCGCGAAGCCGCGCGTCTCGCGCCCGACGACATGCAGGTGCGGTTGCACCTCGGCACGCTTTACGTTCAGCAGGGGCGCCATGCCGACGGCGAGGCCGCGCTGCAACGCGCGCTGGAACTTAATCCGGGGAATCGCTACGCGCTGTCGATGCTGGCGCACGCGCGGCAGCAACGCTGCGACTGGGGCGGGCTCGACGATCTCTTCGGGCAGATCGAGCGCGCCCTCGAGGGCGAGGACATCGAGACCGAGTTTCCCTGCATGCCCTTCGCGACGCTGGCCATGCCGCTGTCGGCGCTCGCGCAATTGCACGCGGCGCAACGCTGGTCGCGCACGATCGCACGCGGAGCTCTGCCGCCGCGACCGACGCTCACCGTCGCTCCGGGAGAAAGGCTGCGCGTGGCGTTCGCGACCTCGAACACGCGCGATGATCCGACCATGCACCTATCGCCGGAGTTCTGGGAGAAGATCGACCGATCGCGGCTGGAGGTGTTTGCCTACAACCTGCGTCCCGACGACGAAAATCCGTTTCAGCGCCGGGCCAAGGCGGCCTTCGAGCATTACCTCGACGTCAGTCAGGAGTCCGTGGCCGCCATCGCCCGGCGCATTCGCGAGGATCGCATCGCGATCCTCGTCGATCGCAACGGCTACACGCTCAACGCCAGAGAAGGTATCTTCGCGCTCCGACCGGCGCCGCTCCAGATCAATTGCATCGGCTTTCCGGGCACGCTCGGCGCCGAATGGTACGACTACATCTTCACCGATCGCTTCAGCGTGCCCGAGCATCTGCAACGCTTCTACACCGAGCGACCGCTGTACATGCCGCACATGGCCTTCCCGAGCGACACCACGCGTCTGCCGCCGGGGCCGCCGCCCACGCGCGCCGCCTGTGGGCTGCCCGAATCCGGGTTTGTGTTCTGTTGCTTCAACAGCTCGTACAAGATACTGCCCGAGGTCTTCGCCATCTGGATGCGGCTCCTAGCCGCGGTACCGGGCAGCGTGCTGTGGCTCCTCGACACCAGCGCCGAGGTGCGGAGCAATCTGCGCGGCGAAGCAAAACGCGCGGGAATCGATCCGGCGCGTCTCATCTTCGCGCCGGTGGTGCCGGCGGGGGCTGATGTCGCCCGCAATGCGGCGGCGGATCTGTTTCTCGACTCGTATCCCTATGGCGCGCACACGACGGCGAGCGATGCGCTCCTCGCCGGCCTGCCGGTGATCACCTGCGCGGGCGAGACTCTGGCGAGCCGCATCGCCGGCAGCCAGCTCAACGCCATCGGCTTGCCGGAATTGATCACCACGAGCTTCGCCGAGTACGAGGCGCTCGCGTTAAGGCTTGCCACCGAGCCTGGTCTGCTCGACGGTTACCGTGAGCGGCTTCTCGCCAACCGCCACACGAGCCCATTGTTCGACATGGCGCGCTACGCCCGCGACTTCGAGGACGCCATGCTGCGCATCTGGGCAGAGCATCAGGCTTAAGTCGTGAGCGCGGCGGTCAGCGACGAGGCAGAGTGACTCCTGCGCGGGACGGATCAGGCTTTCGCGCGCGGCCTGGTGGGCGCGACCGCGCACGAGCCACTGCTCGAATCGGCGCGAATCGTGGGCGCGCCAGAAATCGTTCCGGTTACGTTGCTCATGTCTTTCACAGGCGCTGGCGCAATCTCGCGACCAACGGCTTCGGCGCGAGGCGGTAGAGCACGCGGCCGGCGAACGTGTGACGGATCGACAGCGCCGCGCGCGCAACGACGGCGAGCGCGCCGTTCGGTTTAGGCACCGTCGGCGCCGCAGGAGGCTGCGCGGCCGGCTCCGGGAGGCTCCACGGCGCATAGTGCAGCGCACTCAAGCATCGCTCCGCCGAGATGGCGCGAAGCGAAGCTGTGGACGACTTTGCCGGGGCGCGCGAGAGCGCGTCCCGCCAGATCGCGATCGTCGCCTCCGTCATCGCGGCGAGCGTGGGTTGCGCTGTCGCCTTGGCACGCGCCGCCGCCGCAGCGTGCGAGTCGGCATTTTCGGGTGCGAGCAGCGTCGCGATCCGCTGGAGCATGGAAGCGTCGTCGCGCCACTCGTCGTCCGCGAGCACCCAGCCTCCGCCACTTGCGGCGACGCGCTCCGCCAGCGCTCCGATCGGCGGCACCACCACCGGCCGGCCCGCGGCCCACGCTTCGGACAGCGTGAAGCTGAACGTCTCCGGACCGACGGAGGGATACGCGACCAGCCGCACGCGATAGTGCTCGAGCAGCGCGCCAATTTCGCGCGAATCGAAAGGTCCGTGCTGCGTGAACACGGCGTCGGCGCTCTGCGACTGCTCACGGCCGCGGTCGAGATAGCCGATCAGCACCCAGCGCAACCGCAGTCCGAGCGTGCGTGTCAGCTCGACCAGGCGTTCGAGCCGGCGCGCGCCTTTGTCGGCCCCGATCGCGCCGATCACGGCCACGGTCGGCACGCCGTCGTCGGGCAGGTCGAGCCGCGTGTAAATGGCATCGTCGCGGGGCATGCCGTGACCGCTCCCGTGCGCGATGATGGCGACCGAATGCTCCGGAAAGTAGCGGCGCAACATGGTCGCCGCCCACTGCGATGGGGCGATCAGGAACGCGGAGCGCACCAGGACCGCGCGGTGCCCTTCACGCCACGCGACGATGTCGACGTTCGCGAATTCGCGCTGCGCGGCGAGGCACGCCCGGCAGGCGTTGGCGTCGGTGATCGCTTCGCAGTATTTGCCCTGAGCGTCGAGAAAGGTGATCGTCGGGCAGGCGAAATTGAGGTCGTGAACCGTGTAGCCGTAAGGGATCGAAAGCTCGGAGAGCGCCGTCAGCACCGCTTCGCGGCAGCCCGAAATGTTGTGCAGATGAACGAGATCGATTCCGAACCGCGCCACGATGCCGCCCAACAGGTCGTGCCACGTTTCACCGGTAGCGCGCCGAAAGTCGTAGCCGATGACCGCATCGCCTGCGTACTCTTCCAGCCGCCAATCGTCGCCGACCGCGATCAGCAAGTAGTGGCGGAACGCGCCGGACGACGCCGTGACCAGCGCGCGCACGTGATATTCGGTGCCGCCGCCGTGGCCGTGCAGCAGATGGAGGATCCCGTGCGGCGGTCCGTCTAGCACGCGCTGCTGCGAGGCGGCCAGCTCGCGCAAGGGCCGCACGGGATCGGCGGCAATGTAGCTCCGGACGAGGTCGAGGTAGTGCGGATGGCGCTCGAGAAGCAGCGCCGTGTTGCGCTCGGCGAGATGGGCACGCTTCGCGCCGAACGAGCTGCCGCCAAGGTGCAGCACGAATGCGTCCTCGCAGAGCACGTTCCGATAGCCGGCTCCCGCGGCTCGCAGGCAGAAGTCGTTCTCCTCTCCGTAGCCCAGGCCGAACGCCGGGTCGAAACCGCCGATCGCGTCGAGGAGCGGGCGGCGGATGTAGAGGCAGAACCCGACGCCGGTCGGCAGGTCAGGGTACGTCGGCACAGCCGCGCGCTCCAGCGCGGCGACCAGCGACTCGGGATCCTTGCCCGGCGGCCAGGGATTGTTTGCGCAGAACCGCGGCAGCGAGCAGATTTCCGCATTGTTCGAGAACGGCGTGATGGTGCCGATGCGGACGTCCGACGCGGCGCAGCGCGACAACCGGTCGAGCCAGCCTCGCGTCACGACGGTATCCGAATTGAGCAGCAGAATGTCCGCTTCGCGACGCGCCTCGGCAAAGCCGCGGTTCGCCGTCAGCGTGAAGCCGATGTTCTTCTCGTTGGCGAGCAGTGTGACCCGCAAAAGGCGACGCGCGCGCAGCTCCGAGAAGTACGCGCGGATCGCCGGATCGGGCGAGGCGTCGTCAATCAGCAGCAACCGCCAGTCGCCGGTAGAGTGCTCGAGCACGCTGTCCACGCAGCGCGCGAGATCGGCCGCGGCGTTGTAGACCGGTACGACGATATCGATCGGCGTGGCGCGCATCTAGCGTTCCCGCCACTGCCGGAAACGCCGCCAGGGCCAGCCGAGCCAGCCGCGAAAGCTTTGCAGATAGGCGATTACGCGCTCCTGTGCCGAGAGCGCCGCCGCGAGCCGCGTGCGCTCGGATTCCAAACGCGTGCGCCCGACTTCGAGGGAAATCATCTGCTTTTCGAGCGCCGCGATCTTCGGTCGATCCTCCTCGCGTGCGGCGTTCGCTTCGCTGAGCGCTCGATCGCGCTCGACGACGAGCGCTTCCAGGTGGTGGATGTGCGCCGTGTGGCGCTCGACGGCGGCGTCGCGCTCGACCACCAACCGCTCCCGCTCGGCAACCAGCGTCTCGAGGTGCCGGATGTGACCCGCGTACTGCTCCTCCGCGACAGCTTTCTGCCTGAGCAGGCCGTCGAGCCGCAGGACCTCGCGGGCGGCGGCTTCCGCGCGCTTGGCCTGGCTCTCGTCGGCGTCGGTGAACAGCGACACGCGCACTTCTTCGGCGGGTAGAGCGCCGGCGTCGCGCGCGGCAAGGACGATGAAATACATGCCCTCGGGCGCCGAATACGCAGCGACACGCTGTCCATCGCCGATCCAGGCCTCCACGGCGCCCGCGATCGGAGATTCCGTGTTGCCTTCGGTCCAGATCCCCGACCAATACGCCACGCGCTGATGATGCCAGCGCTGCGCCGGAAAGCGCTTTGCGAGCAGACGGCTGAGATCGTCGCGGTACAGCTCCCGCTGGTGGTACGGGTTGACGTAGTTCCGCGCATCGCTGTAAAGGCGCCGGTTGGGCGAGGACATCAGCAGCAGCCCTTCGGGCATGAGCACGCGTGCGAACTCGGTCAACATCGCGAGCTGGTCCTCGGCGGCCAGGTGCTCGATCGTCTCGAACGATACGACGACGTCGATCGAGGCGCTGGGTAGCGGCAGGCCGGCGCACGAGGAGGCGATGAAGCGCGTCCGCTTGCCATCGCCGTATGTAGCGCGCGCGCGGTCGATGGTCGCCATGTCGATGTCGATGCCGATCACGTCCGCGGCAACGGCTCCGAGCAGCGCCGAACCGTAGCCTTCGCCGCAGGCCGCGTCAAGCACGCGCTTGCCCGCGACGAAGCGGCGCGCAAACGCGTAACGGTGCCAGTGCTCGTAGGCAATCTCGCCGCTGCAGCTCGGCAGAAAGCGCTCTCCCGTGAATTCCGGGATGGTAGTCAACGGAGTGGAAATCGAGCTGGACATGCGTGCGCCGCGGCGTCTGGCGCGGTGAAAAATGGTCTATTTTACCCGACGCGACGCCTTGCCGCCGTGATTCCCCTCGGGACGCGCCGCCGAGGTCGGTGTCAGGCTTACGTCAGCTTGCCTAAGGGCGTACGCATGGCCGACGGTCTCGAACAAGGGCGAGCTCGCGCGTCCAGCGCGCATGCGCTCGCGATAATGCGCCAGCAATTCCGGTCGGCGCGCCAGCTCGGTTGCGGGAAGGGAGAACGGTTACGAGGGCAGGCAATACTAGGCTGTCAGAGGACATCGCCGAGAGCAGTCCTTCCCGACTTCGTCTAGACCTCTGCAGCCAGGATTCGCGCGAGGTCCTCAGGCGATCGCCAATCGACGCCACACGTGTAACGCGGCAGCAGCCACCGATTGCTGCCATCATGCGCTGTTCCCGGCGTTGCGGTCAGTGCGGCCAAGGTCCCGTTGCGCTCGCCGTAGCGTGGCAGGTATTCGTTCGAGACGTAATCGCTTGGTGCACCGTACGGATAGGCAAACAAGGCCGTGCCGGGGTTGGGCGCCTTGGCCGAGATATACGCATGCGCCTGCGCGACCTGCAGGTGGGCAGCGTCGAAGTTCGCAACGGCTTGGAAAGATCCGGGTCGCGCATCCTGCTGACCTGCCGGCGTCGCCGACGGGCTCATGTGGTCCCAACTGTGATTACCCAAGTGGAACAATCCGGAGGCGATCGCCTCGGGCCACCATTGTTCTCCGATCCATTGGTAGTCGAGCATCTCATGCCGCGCGATCTGGCGGCGCGCGTCCGGGGACGCGATCACGAACGAGGTCGCATGGACGAACATGCCGTGCCGCTGCGCATGGTCGCGCAGGATGGTGTGCGCGGACCGCTGAGGGCCGTGAAAGGGGTGCCGGAGGTCGATGAAGTCGAAGTCGAGCCCGTCGTCCAGCGTGATCGCCACGACCCTTTCCGGCAAGGGCAGGGTTCGGTCCAGCAGCGCATCGACGACCCGACGCAGAGCTACGACGGGTAGCCGCAGCGCACGCACGACATCGAGATCGTGGGCAAGCGCCAGAAGGTTGTTGCTTGCGTAGTCGTTGCCGGCGATGTTGCCCGAATGGTACGTCAGGATCGAGGCACGCATGAGCGTGGTTCACTGCCTGTCAGGCATCGAGTCTGGAAGAGCGACCGCAGTATCGTGATCCCCCATGCGCCAGTGATGTTGCAGCCGGATCAAGCCAAATTCACGAGCCGCCCCTGTAATCGTCAGTGACTTCTCCAGCGTATCGAACAGGCGCACGCCCTCGGGGTCGAGCACGTGTCCGCGCACGAGATACTTTCCCGGCAGCAACGGAAGCGACGGAAAGTCGATGGCGAAGGCATAGCGATTCGGCGCGACAGGATGCGGTACCACTCCATCCATGTCCGTCGCGACACCGTAGACGGGCGTTCCATCTGCACGCACGATCCCGATCAGGACCACGGGTGCACGTCCGTCCGGCGAATAGGCTTCGCCGCTTACCGTGAAGCTCGCCGACTCGGGCAGCGATTCGCCGGGATGCATGTCGAGCGACTTGAGGGCATAGTAGCCGGCCGCGGCAACGAGCGCGGCATCCGCCACGCCGGTCGGTCGTTTCGTGAGCGCACTCTTCTCCTCGTGGTAAGCGAGATAAGCTTGGCAGACTTCCGGCGCGCGTCCCGAGCGCTCGACGCGACCGTCCTTCAGCCACAGCGCGGCGCGGCAGAGCTTCTGCACGTGGTACATGCTGTGCGCGCACAAGAGCAGCGTTCCGCCGCCGGCGAGATAGTTCTCAATCCAGGCGACGCACTTCTTCTGGAACGACTCGTCGCCGACGGCGAGCACCTCGTCGGTGATCAGGATATCCGGCTTGAGCGCAGTGGCGACCGCGAAACCCAGCCGGACGACCATGCCGGAGGAGTAGTACTTGATCGGATCGTGGATGTGCTCGCCGATGTCGGCGAAGGCGACGATCTCGTCGCGCTTCGCTGCAATCTCGGCAGGCGTCAGGCCGAGCAGCGCCGCGGCGAGATCGATGTTGGCGAGCCCCGAATACTCCGGATGGAAGCCCGACCCCAGCTCGAGCAGGGCACCGACGCGCCCGCGCACGTCGACTCTGCCGCGCGTGGGCGTAACCACGCCGGCGATGATCTTGAGCAGGGTCGATTTGCCGGCGCCGTTCTCGCCGATGATGCCGAGCGATTCGCCCGCGGCGAGATCGAACGAAACCTCGTCGAGCGCGCAGAAGGCGTGCGTCACGCCGCGGCCGCGCAACAGATCGAGCACCAGGCCGATGCGGCCGGCGTTGGTATCGAGCTTGGCGTAGTCCTTGCCGACGCCGGAAAGATGCAGCAGCGGCGCCGACATCAGACGAAATCCTCGAAGTGTGGCGACAGCCGCAGGAATACCCAGCGACCGCCCGCGAATAACGCGACCGCCACGACCACCGCGACGGCGTCGCCCCACGCGATCGCAAGCCGGCCCTCGAGCAACGCGTCCCGGAGCCGCTCGACGAGATAGCCGAACGGATTGGCCGCGACCCACGCCTTCATCGACTCGGGCACGAGCGACAGCGGATAGAGGATCGGGGTGAGATACATGAGGATCATCAACACCGGGAGAAGGATGTGCTCGATGTCCCGAATGAACACCTGGAGCGCCGCCAAGGCCAGCGCGAGCCCCGTTACCCCGACCGCAAGCACGAGCCACAGGGGTATCGCCAGCAGCAACCCCTCGAAGCGCACCGGTTCGCCGAAGAGCGCGAGCACCACCAGCACCACGAGGTAGCCCGCGAACTGCAACACCAGCGTCGCCGCGACCGAGGCATAAACGACGAGCTCGTGCGGAAAGGCGACCTTGCGAATAAGCCCCGCGTAGCCGCCGATCGACACCGTGCCTCGCTGCAGCGCTTCCTGAGCCGCGAGCCAGGGCCATAGCGCCACGGCGACGAACAGGAGAAAGCTCTTGCCGTTCATCGCCCCCGCGCGAAAGACGGTCGTAAATATGAAGTGATACACGGCCAGCAGCGCCAGTGGGTGCAGGAAGGCCCAGGCGAAGCCGCTCACGCTGCCGAGGTAGCGTGAGAACAGCTCGCGGCGGAAGAAATTGACGAAGAGCGTGCGATGGCGCGCCAGGCGCCACGCGGTCTCGGAAGCCAAGGTGCCAGGCGCGACGGAACGGGGCGCGGAAGCCATGGGCGGGAGGATAGCAGCGTTGGGTCCGTGGGCGTGGGAATCGCGTCGCCGCGCGGCTCGAGGCGCCGGCCGCCCTTGATGACGAGCGCGAATCGCGATTATGCCAAACAGGCTGCCACAGCTTCTTGGAACGCGCGATGGTCCATTGCGGTTAACACTCTCGAGGAACTTACATGAAGGTAAGCGTCAAATGAGCTTATCTTCACCAGCCTCGCCGACTACGATGTACTCGCCCTTGCGCTGGCCCGAGACGACATCTGTATCCGGCACGCTCCACATCCCGCAACGTTGCCTCGCTGAGGGCCGACGACGCACTGCTGACGCGTTGTCGCAAGTGGTCAAAAGGACGCCGAGCGTGGCAGACGCGGAGCGAGCTACGGTGCGTAGATCGAGCGCCTCCGCCGCGCCGCGTCCAGCGGAAAGGGGTCTTGCGCACGCCTGAGCCAATCGAAAACGAGCTCTTCCAGTGCCGCCACCGTCCGGGCGTGTGCCGCCTCGGCGACCAGATTACGGATCTGGTACGGATCCTCGCGGTTGTCGTATAGGCACCAGCGCCCGGTGTCGGCGATCGCGTACGTGAACCGATCGGTCGTGACGCCGCGGAACAGCGGGGCTTGCTTGCCGCTCTCGCCACCCGCATTGGTCCTCTGTATATGCATCAGGAAGGCGCTTTCGGGGGCTCGCATCGCATTTCCGCGCATCGCATCCGAAAGGTCCATTCCCTCGCAGTGCTGGGGCACCGGCACCCCAGCGAGTCCGCACAGCGACGGGAAGAGGTCGATCGCACCGAGGAGAACATCAGCGGTACGGTTCACCGGCACTACGCCTGGGTAACGGAGCAGGAAGGGGACCTTGCACGCTTCATCAAACGGCAAACGCTTACCACGACGGTATCCATGCGACCCTATCATCGTACCGTGGTCGGACGTATAGACGACGACCGTATTGGTTACTTGCTCGGTTTGGTTAAGCTTGTCCAGCAGTCGTCCCAGCTCCGAATCCAAAGCCGAGATGTGGGCGTAGTAGCCGCGGAGGCGTCTTTTCAGATCGGATGTCAGCTCCGCGGGCACGTTAGGGCGGAGTTGCAGCGACTCCGGATCGTACAGCCGCATCGTCTCGGGCGGCGCCGACTCGAACGGCGGATGCGGTGGGCCCCACGAGAGAACAAGCAGCCAGGGCTTGTCCGTATGCGTGCCGATGAAGTCGATAGCTGCATCGGTCATCAACGTGGCGCTATAACCTTCGCGCCGGATTATCTGGCCAGTGTCCGGGTCGAAGGTGAATGCGCCGAAGTGATGCCTCGTATTGGACCACACCTGCCAATTCTCGAAGCCTTGCCGAGCGGGGCCCTTCGAGATGAATTCCGCGGCCTCGTGGTCACCCGCCGAGAGGTGCCACTTGCCAATGTACCCCGTGTGGTAGCCCGCGCGCCGAAATGCCTCGCCCAGAGAAAATTCTTCGTCACGCAACCGGAGCGCATTGTCGACGACGCCAGTCTGGAAGGGCCACCGCCCGCTGAGAAGCATCGCCCGGTACGGTGAACAAACCGGATAATTCGAGATGCAGTTGCCGAAACGAATCCCTTCCCGCGCGAGCCGTCTCAGGTGAGTTGTCTGCACATCGCAGTACGGCTCTCCTGATAGCGAGCACGCTCGATGCTCGTCGCTGAAGATGAATAGCAGATTCGGCTGCGCCCGTCGAACCTGGCTCCGTCCGTCGCTTCGCGAGGTGACGTTCTCCTTCGGCAAGCTCAGCACGTTAGCCTCCGCCGCAATCTGCCGGCGGCCGCCGATAGATTGTCGTTCCTCAAGGATGTCATTTTCATCCATTTCATCAAAGTCAAAAGCCCACGCGAAGTGGGCCTTTGACTTTGCAGGGTGCTTGACGATGACCTACGTTTGCACGGGGAATCCACCCTTCTACACCCGGTCTATCAACGTGGTGGTCTGCCACGACTCTTCAGGGAGGTTAACTCTCAGGGAGATATATTTTCAAGTACGTTTCCCGCTTAGATGCCCGGCGCCTGATCCAGGAAAAACCAAGAGGGCGCTAAGAACCGGTAAATGTAGCACAGAAGGAAGTTGCGTCATCAAACTCTCTTGGCCGATAGCCAGCTTCGTGCGATTGGGCTGCCGGAGCTGGTGGCCACCGGCCTGGCCGACTACGAAACGCTGTTGCTCAGGCTGGCGCGGGAACCTTCGCTGCTCGCCCGTTAACGCCCGCGGCTCGCCGCCAACCGCGCCACCTTCCACTGTTCGACATGGCGCGCTTCACCCACGTCCTCGATGACGCGCTGCAGGCGGCGTGGGAAAATCGCTCCTCGCCCATGCCCTCTTCCATCGCTTCGTGAGCACCTCCGCGATCGCGCGCAATGCGCCGTGTCCTTGCGGTAGCGGCAGGCGCTTCAAGGATTGCCATGGCGGCCTCGCTGGACCCGCGGCCGCGCCGACCACCGCCGAGGAGTTGCTGCGCCTGGCGCAAGTGCGTTTCGCGGTCAACGAACCGACGAGCGCGCTGGAACTGCTCGAGCGGGCAAGCGCGCTCGCGCCCGAGCGCGCGGACCTTTGGCGCGAGCGCGCGCGAGTGCAGTGGACGCTCGGTCGCAGGAACGCCGATGCCACCTGCCGGGCTGCGCTTGCGCTTGCTCCCACCGACGTGGTCGCGTGGAACCTACTGGGGGAGATCATCCTGAAGCGTGATCCCGGCGGCGCGGAGGCGGCGTGGCGTGAAGCGCTCAAGATCGATCCGCACAACCCCGAAGCACTGTTCCATCTCGGTAACCGCCTGCGCGAGCGCGGCGAGCACGAGGTGGCGATCTCCCATTTCGAGCGCGCGCTCGAGCGCGTCCCCGGCCACCCTGGCGTGCTCAACAACCTCGGGCTCGCGCTCGAAGCACGCGGGGACGCGCAGCGCGCCGAAGCCTGTTATCGGGAAGTGTTGGCAGCACAGCCGCAACACGCCGATGCGCTCGCCAACCTCGCCAATCTCTTGCAGGGGCGGGAACGCTACCGCGAGGCAGTGCTCGCCTACGAGAAAGCGCTCGCCGTCCGGCGCGACTTTCCGGTGAAGTTCTGGCGCGCGCGCGGCATTGCGTTGAGCGAGCTCGGCGCCTTCGCGGACGCCGAGCAGAGTTTTCGCGAAGCGGTGCGCCTCGCGCCAGATCAGCTCCACGCGCAGATCGACCTCGGATCGATGTGCATCGTCCAGGAGAAGTACGACGAAGCGGAAGCGCCCCTCACCCGTGCGCTGGAGCTCGATCCCGATAACGTCTATGCACTCACGATGCTCACTAACGGCCGAATGCACAGGTGTGCCTGGGACGGATTGGAGGAGAGCTTCGCGCGGCTGCGTGCACTCATCGCCGACGAGAAGCCACGCGAGCAGTACAATGCAGTCCCGCTCCCGCTGCTCGCGACGCCGTTGGGCGCGGAGCTCGAGCTGGCTGCCGCCCGGCGCTGGGCGCAACAAATCGCCGCACGGCTGGCATCAAAACGCCTGCCCGCAGCGACCAGTCCACGTACGCCGGGAGCGCGCTTGAGAGTGGGATTCGTCTCCTCGGACCTTCGCGATCATGCCGTCGGGCATCTGCTGGTCGAATGCCTGGAGCGTATCGATCGCTCGCGCATCGAGGTCTTCGCCTACAGCCTTCTGCCGCGTGAGGTGAGCGCATTCGGACAGCGCATCGCGCAGGCGCCCGAGCACTTTGTTGATTGCAGCTTGCAGGCGACCGAGGATGTCGCCCGGCGCATTCGCGGCGATGGGATTGAGCTGCTGATCGATCTCAACGGTTACACCACGCATGCGAAGAGCGAGATCTTTGCGCTGCGACCCTCGCCGGTGCAGCTCTCCTGGCTGGGCTATCTCGGCACGCTGGGCGCGCCCTGGTACGACTACGTCATCACCGACCGCTTCGTGAGTCCGAGCGCGGCGCAGGCGAATTTCGTGGAGCGTTTCTTGTATCTGCCCGATTGCTACTGTCCGAGCGACGCCAAGCGCGCGGTGGCGAAGCGGCCGCCCACGCGCGGAGAATGCGCGCTGCCCGAGCAGGGGTTGGTGTTCTGCTGTTTCAACACCAGCTACAAGATCCTGCCCGAGGTCTTTGCCATCTGGATGCGGCTGCTCGCGGCGCTGCCTGGAAGCGTGCTCTGGCTCGCGCCGGCAAACGCAACCGCCGCGTTGAATCTGCGTCGCGAGGCGGCCGCGCGCGGAGTGGATCGGGCGCGGCTTGTCTTCGCCCCGCGCGTGAGCCTGCCCGAGCACCTGGCACGCCACGTGCACGCGGATCTGTTTCTCGACACCACACCCTATAACGCTGGCACCACCGCCAATGACGCGCTGTTCATGGGGATGCCGGTGCTGACCTGTGCGGGCGAGACCATGGCGAGCCGGGTGGCCGGCAGCCAGCTTCGCGCCATCGGGCTGCCGGAGCTGGTGACCACCAGCCTGGCCGACTACGAAACGCTAGCGCTCAGGCTGGCGCGGGAGCCCTCGCTGCTCGCCCGTTATCGCGCGCGGCTCGCCGCCAACCGCGCCAACCGTCCACTCTTCGACATGGCGCGCTTCACCCACGCCTTCGATGATCTGCTGCAGGCGGCGTGGGAAAATCGCTCCTCGCCCATGCCCTCGTCCATCGCTTCGTGAGCACCTCCGCGATCGCGCGCAACGCGCCGTGTCCGTGCGGTAGCGGCAGGCGCTACAAAGACTGCCATGGCGCGCTCGGGAAAGTGGCAACGGCAACGGTTGCGAGATCAGTAGCGCCGCCGCCCACTGACGCATCCGCTGGCGCAGCGATCAACGCGATCGACGCTCTGCTGCGGCAAGCCGAAGAGAGCTTCGCTCGCGGGGAGCTCGCCGTTGCGGAAGCCACCTGGCAGGAGGTGCTCTCGCTCGATCCGGGTCACCCCGAGGCACTGTTCCACCTCGGCAACCGCCTGCGCGAGCGCGGCGAGCACGAGGCCGCGATCGATTATTTCGAGCGCGCGCTCGAGCGTGCCCCCGGTCACCCCGGCGTGCTCAACAACCTTGGGCTTGCGCTCGAAGCGCGCGGCGACGCGCAACGCGCCGAAAGGTGCTATCGGGAAGTGTTGGCAGCACAGCCGCAGCACGCCGATGCGCTCGCCAACCTCGCCAACGTACTCTCGGTTCGCGAAGCGTTCGACGAAACGGTGGCGGTCTACGAGAAGCTGTTCACCATCCGGCGCGATCTGCCGGCTGCCGTATGGATACGCCGCGCTATGGCGCAGAACCGGACGCAGGACATCGCCGGCGCGATCGACAGCTATCGCGAAGTGGCACGGCTCGATCCCGACGCTTTGCAGGTGTATCTGCATCTGGGCACGTTATACATACAGCAGCGCTCCTTCGCGGAGGCCGACACTGCGCTGCGCCGGGCGCTCGAGCTCGACCCGGGCAATCGCTACGCGCTGTCGCAACTCGCGCATACGCGGCAGCAGCGCTGCGCCTGGGACGGGCTCGCCGAGTTGTTCGCGCGGCTTCGGCAGAGTCTCGAGAGCGAGGACGCCAACACAGAGTTTCCTGTCCTGCCGTTCGCGATACTCGCGATGCCGCTCTCGCCTCTCGCGCAGCTTCGCGCCGCGCAGCGCTGGGCGCGCACCATCGCGAAGGGCCCGTTGCCGCCGCGGCCGACCGTGCGCCGCGGTCCGCGCGAGCGGCTGCGGGTCGCCTTCGTGACCGCGAACATGCACGATCATCCGACGATGCACCTGTCGCTCGAGTTCTGGGAAAAGATCGATCGCGCCCGCCTGGAGATGTTCGCCTACAGTCTCCGGCGCCACGACGACAATCCGTTCGAGCGCCGGGCGCGGACGGCTTTCGAGCATTTCGCCGATGTCAGCAAAGAGCCGGCAGCCCGCATTGCGCAGCGCATCCGAGAGGACCGGATTGCCATTCTCCTCGACCGCAACGGCTACACGCTCAACGGCCGGGAAGACATCTTTCCCCTTTGCCCTGCACCGATCCAGGTGAACTGCATCGGTTTCCCGGGCACCATGGGCGCGCCGTGGTATGACTACATCTTCACCGATCGCTTTACCGTGCCCGAACATTTACGGCATTTCTACAGCGAGCAGCCGCTGTACATGCCGCACATGGCTTTCCCCAGCGACACGACGCGCCTGCCGGCGGGACCGCCGCCCTCGCGTACCGCCTGCGGCTTGCCGGACTCCGGCTTCGTGTTCTGTTGCTTCAGCAACCCGCCGAAGATTCTGCCCGACGTGTTTGCGCTCTGGATGCGCCTGCTCGCCGCGGTGCCCGGAAGCGTGCTGTGGCTGCTCGGGACCAGCGACGAAGTCATGCCGAACCTGCGCCGCGAAGCCGCGCGGGCGCACATCGATCCGGCCCGACTCGTTTTCGCGCCGAGAGTCGAAGTCGGAGAGCACGTGGCGCGCAACGCCGCCGCGGACCTCTTTCTCGACACGTATCCTTATGGTGCACACACCACGGCCAACGATGCGCTCCTGGCCGGATTGCCGGTGCTCACCTGCGCCGGCGAGACCATGGTGAGCCGCATCGCCGGCAGCCAGCTGGAGGCCATCGGCCTCCCCGAGCTCGTCGCGGAGAATTTCGAGCAGTACGAAGCGCGTGCGCTCGAGCTGGCGAGCCGACCCGAGCTGCTCCGGAGCTATCGCGCGCGACTCGCCGCCAATCGCGCGACGCACCCGTTGTTCGACATGGCCCGTTATGCGCGCGACTTCGAGGACGCCATGGAGCGCCTCTGGAGCGATCACGCCGGCAATGCGCCGGTCTGAATCAAGGTCTCGAGCGAGGCGATGGCATCGCGGACATCGAACAGGCGCGCCTGCCCGGCGCGGATGCGCCTGGAAAGGTCGACGCGCCACGCGGGATCACGGCAGAGCCGCGCGGCAATCGCGAGGTAATCTGCTCGATCGCGCGCGATCAGCTCTGCTATCCCCAGCAGTTGCAACATGCCCGCGCTCTGCCGTCCGCGCATGAACGCTCCGGGGAGCGTGACCATCGGCAGGCCGCAGGCGAGCGCGTCGAGACTCGTGTTGCCTCCCGACCAGTGCATCGTGTCCAGCATCGCGTCGCACACGAGGTTGATCCGAAGATAATCGTCGTGCCCGACCTGAGGGAGCACACGGATGCGCTCGGGCGCGCTGACCCCATGCTCGCTCAATACGCGCGTGAGCCGGCGCATGAACTGCTCACCCACGGCGGGATAGCGGCCCTCAAACAGCACGAGCAACGCGTTCGGATTCGCCGCGAGGATTTCCGCGAACAACGCGTCGTTGTCGGGATGGATCTTCCACAGCGACTGCGGACAGAGCAGCAGCTTTCGATCCTCGGGCAAGCCGAAGCGCGCGCGGCTCGCGTCGTCCGGAATCGTCAGTGGCTCGTAGCGCGTGCCGATGCCGGGAAGCTTCACGAGCGCCTCGGTGTAATGCGCCTCGGCGCCTTGCGGTTCCATGACATCGCAGCTCACGAACGCGTCGATCGTCGGATGGCCCGTGGTCACGGGATGACCCCAGCCTGCGTACTGCCGCGGCGCAAGCCGCAGTGCCGCGAGCGCGAAGCTGCAAGCATCCATGCCCAGCTCGGGGTAGACGAGAACATCGAGCTCGTCCGCGCGGATCGCCGGCGCGACGATGGATGGTCGCGCGCGCATGCCGGCGAAGGTGCGGAAGCAATCGGCACGCTGCGCGATTGCACTCGCGATCTCGTCCATGCCCGGGTAGAGATGGTAGGCGAAGACCTCGAAGCGCTCGCGATCGAGGTCGGTGATCCAGCTCTTGAAATAGCGCCCGCAGGTGCCGACGTGGAAGAACGCGGACGCGAAGCCGACGCGCAGCCGCCGTCCGGTGACGGGTCGTGCTTCGATCCGGTGTCTCCATCGCGAAGCGCCGGCGTCGATCGCCTGCGCCACCAGGCGCGCGTACGCCGCTTGCAGCGCGCGGTCGTCCTGCCCCTGATAGGCGAGGAAGAAGTTGGTCCAGCGAAAGCCGTCGAGGAGCTTTTCCTCGGAGAGCGCCGCTGCGGCCGCGGGTAGCTCATGTTGGAGCGCACTCAACCCGGCAGCGAAGCCCGCGCGCTCTGCGGCGAGGTGATCCGTATCGGCGTAGATCATCGGCAGCGTCAAGTGCTTGCCCAGCAGATTCCGGAGGTCGGTCGCATCGACCGTCCGCGCGGTTGCATAGGCGTCGCGCGCCGCGGCCATCGCCCCGCGCTCGCTCAACACCCAGGCGAGGCTCGACCATTGCCCGCCCGATTCGCGCGGCGCGAGTTCGATCGCCTGCCGATACAACTTCTCCGCTTCGTCGAGCGCGCCGCGCTCGCGCAAAAGCCCCGCGAGCAGCACGATCTGGGCCCGGAAAGGCGGGCCTCCCGCCTGCCGCGCGAGCGCCGCGCGCAGCGTGGTCTCGGCGCGCTCGACTTCGCCCTGGTCGCGCAGGACTTCGCCGAGGTTGGCGGCGGCGAGCGCATAGTCCGGCTGCAACGCGAGCGCGCGGGCGAACGAGCGCTCCGCCTCTGCGAGCTGGCCGAGGGTGCGCTGCGCATTGCCGAGATTGTTCCAGGCGCGCGAGTGATTGGGCTCGATTAAGAGCGCCTCCTCCAAGGCTGCGATCGCCCCCTCGGCGTCGCCGGTCTCCCCGAGGAGAATGCCGAGGTAGCGAAGCGCGCGCGCAAAGCGCGGCTCGATCTCGATCGCGCGGCGCAAGCTCGCGATTGCGCCGGCCTTGTCGCCGGATGCCTCCTGCTGCTCGGCGTGAGCGTAGTACGCGACCGGATCTCCCGGCGCGCTGTCTACGGCCGCGCGCGTGTGCTCGAGCGCTGCGGCCGCATCACCAGCCTTGTCGCAGCAAACCGCGAGGACGAGATGCGCCGCGCAACGTTCTTCGCTACCGGCAGCGCCGCCGACGATCGCCTCGGCTTCGCTGCGCGCCGTGGCAAGGTCGCCTGCGGCGAGGCGCCGCCGCGCACGCTCGATCCCGGCGGACGCCGTTGCGATGTCAGCCATCAGTCCCATCGCGCACGGCGTGAAGCGCCGCGGGATAGCGTTGTTCGAGCGCCTCCAGGTAAGCCCGCTCGAGGTGCCGCGTGTGCGCATCCATGTCGGTCAGCGCCGAGTGCTCGAGGGCGTTGCAGATGGCGGCGGCGACCTCGGTCCTAAACGCCGCGTCGGTCGCGAGCCGGACCGCGATTTCGACGTACTCGCGGCCGCTGTGAGCAACAGTCTGCATCACGCCAAGGTTGGCGAGAATACTGTAAGCGCAGCGTTCACCGTGCCTGCGTCCGGCAAGCGTGACGACTGGAACGCCCATGTCGAGCGGCTCCAAGCTGCCGTTGGCGCTGCCGAAGGGCATCGGATCGAGCACGAAGTCGACGATGTTGTAGCGAGCCTGGTTCTCCGCGTCGTCGCGCCCCTGCGGCACCACGCACACGCGCGAATGCGCGATGCCGGCCGCGGAGAAGAGCCGTCCGTAGATCACGCGGTGCTCGGGAGAGCGCGGGGACACGGCGAGGATAGCGTTGGGAACACGCTCCAGGATCTCGCGCCACAGCGCGAGGCAACGCCGCGAGAGCTTGAGCTGATTGACGAAGCCGCCGATCACAATCCTGTCCGCAGCGATGCCAATTCGCTCACGATGAAACGGGTGCTCAGGCGCAGGCGCGACATGCCCATAGGGATAGACGCAGCCCTCCATGGGCAGCAGCGTCTCGAGCTGGAACTGCTGATTCTCGGGCAAGTCGGCATAGGCGTCGGTCAGCTTGAAGTCGACGGCGGACAGGCCGACCACCCCCGCGCTCGCGACATGCGTGAGTTGCACGCGCGCAGGCTTCAACGCCAGGATGCCCGGCTTCGCGCCCGCCGTGTTGGTGGCCAGATCGACCAGCAGATCGAGATCGTCGGCAGCGATGCGCTTGGCTGCCTCTCTTTCCGAGAGCTCTGCGATGATCTCGAAATGCTCGGAAAGCCCGCGATAGCGCGCAGTCCATTCGTCACTCGCGGTGGAGAGCGAGTAGAAGAAAAGCTCGAAGCGCTCCCGGTCGTGGCGCTCGATCGCCGACCACATCATCTTGCCCATGACATGGCTGCGCAAGTCCCCCGAGAGGTAGCCGACGCGGATCTTTCCCGGCCGGCGCTCCTCCGGCAGCGGCGACGGGCGACCGTAGACGCGCCCCGCCACGGCATCGTAACGCTTGTACAGCGACAGATGCCACTCCGGATCGACGTCGAAGAACAGCAGCAGATAGAGCAACTCCTCCAGGCAGTCGGCAAGTTCCGTGTCGCCCGCCGCCCTGAATTCGTCTCGCTCCAGGCGCTCGAGATAGCGATCGAGCCCAGCGAAATCACCTCGATACTGACAGGCCTCGAGCGCCATTACGGCGAGCGGGAGTGCGTCGGGACACGCGGCCTCGAAGCGGTCGAATGCCTTCAACCAGTCGTCGATCCGTCCGGCGCCTAGCAGTGTCTCGGCGAGCGCCTTGTGCGCGGCGACGTGCCGAGGGTCGCGCGTAAGAACGTGCTCGAACGCGCTGATCGCAGCCTGTGCGCGACCCTGCTCGCGAAAGATCACGCCGATGTTGAAGTCGGCCGCGATCAGCTCAGGCGAGAGCGCCAGCGCTCGCTGATAAGCGCGCAACGCGAGACCGCGCCGATGCAACATCTGGAGCGCCACACCCTCGTTGTAATGCGTCTCGCCGTCCGCCGGCGCCAGCTTGAGTGCGTTCCTGAACGCCTGACAAGCCCCGCGCCCGCGGCCTTGCGCAAACCGCGCCTGTCCGAGCGCGCGCCACAGCGACACCTCATTCGGCATGAGCGCGAGACCCTCGACGCAGAGCTTGCCGGCCGCGCGCGCCCGTCCATTCTCGCGATACAGGTTGGCCAGGGCGATGCGCGGCTCCGGATAGGCCGGCGCTGCGGCGAGCGCGGCTTCGAATGCTTGCTCCGCCTCGCGGCGTTGCCCGCGGTCGCGCAGAAGCACGCCGAGCAGATGCTGGGCCGGCGCATAGTCGGGCTGTTCCGCCAGCACCGCGCGATAGCCGGCGATCGCCGCATTCATCTCGCCCGCCTCATGCGCGGCAACCCGCGCACGCCTCGCCGAGCGCTCGTTCCAGCGCCAGCCGATGCTGCGTCAGCACCTGCTCGTCACTAGCCGCGAGCGCAGGCAGCGCATGCATGGGGAGCGGAGCGACGTGCGCACCCGCGAGCCCGGGATAGGTCCAAAGCGTTCGGGCGGGCCGCCGCGCGAGCAACAACCCCAACGGCGCTCTCATGCCGGTAAGATCGATCAACGCGTCCGGGTCGGACTCTGCCACCCTGCGTGCCACCGCCGGCTCTGCGGGTATGACCAGTTTCTCGAGGGCGACGGTCGCTGGCAGTAGTTCTGCCAAGGACTCGATCGCGGCGTCGCCGACCACGTATACCTTGGCCGCGAAGCGCTCCCGAGGATGCGCTGCAACGACTGCTCGCAGATACGCTCCGGGCTCGACGGAGACACCCCCGATGACGATCGGCGTGCCCGGCATGATCAGATACGCGATCCGGAGCGGCTCGCCCGCGGTACGACGCGGCCAGGCCACCTGCGGAGTGGACGCGACTAGCTCCACGCAGCGAAGCGCGTAACGCTCTGCCCAGGACTTGGAGGATCCACTCGAAGCCTCGGCCAGCGCCAGCCGGCGCAAAACCTCCGGATCATAGATCGTCTGCGCAAGTAACTCGGCTCGCGCCAGCACCTCGCGCGCCTGCTCGAATGCGCCGGAGGCGATCATCTCTTCTGCGGTCAGGGCGAGGAGCAGAGGCGGGAACTCACTTATCCGCGACCCACCAAGCTCGAGCAAGAAGGCGCTGCGCGCGGCGGACGGCGGCGCGGCCGCCAGGGTAATTGCCAGATTGTCCCAGCGCCGGTACGCCGCGCCATTGCCGAGCACCGTGCTCAAGTCTGCATAGGCCGCTTCGTCGCCCTGCGCGACTCGAGACAATGCGACTCCCATGCGCGCGCCGATCCGCAGGTAGGCGTCGATCGCCTCGGAATAGGCACCTGCCCGCCGAGCCGTGCCCGCCACACCGAGAAGCAAGCGCTCGTCCCCTGGGCTAAGCGCGAGGCCCGCCCGCCACGCCGCGCGTGCCTCCTTATGACGGCCGAGGCCGCGCAGCAGTTGACCCAGGCGATACTGCGCCTCCACCGAGTGCTTGTTGGAATTGATCGCACGCCGATAGCACACCATGGCGTCGATCGGCCGCCCCGCCTGCTCGTGCTCATGGCCACGCGCCAGCCATTTTGCGTAATCCGCGCGGATCATGTGCGTCTTCCGTTCACAAGCGTTCCGGAAGCGCGGCGAGCCACGGCCTCGCGGCGAGCCGGTAGAGGGCGCGTCCCGGCGGAGTGCAGGTGCTCGATGGTCTCGAAGGACACGACCAGATCGAACGAGGCGTCGGGCAAGGCCTGATAGGCGATCTCGCCGCTGCAGTGAGGCAGGCAGCGTTCACCCGTGAAGGTCAGATCGGAGGCCATCAAGAGCCCAGTAGCGCCGCGGCCAAATGAAATTCGCCCTACCCGCGAGCGCTGCGCGAGGACAAAATTAATATTTTACCCGATCGAAGCTTCCCCTTGCCGCCTTCGCCGCTCGGCGTCCGATCGACCGGCCGTGAACGCGCTTATGCCAGGCCAGCTAATACTCACGGTCACCATTGAATTATCATCTGGCCTGCCCGCGCGGATAACGCATGCTATTCCGATATCACGAGATTTCCACTCTGCCGCCACTGGCTTGGGGCGCCCGCGTGGATCGGGGGGGCGACGCGGTCTTAGTGTTCCACGGCATGTTCGTGGAAACGCATTCCCGAGGATTTATCGAGGGGGCGTGGAACGACTCCTTTGCATCACTCAATTTCACCGCGGCAACCATTGTCGCCGGAACCGGAGGAATTCTGGAGCATGACCGGGTCCGGTTCAGTACCAGCACAGACCGTCTCGGTCCGCTCTTCAGCATCGTCAAAGATGGCTCGGTCTATGTTTCCAATTCGCCGGCCTTCGTGATGACCATGTCGGGGGAGGAGCCTGATGATATCTATCCCTTTTACGACTACGACCTTCTTCACATTTACCGCCAGGGGTTGTATTGCCCGAATGGTCATCTAAGGCTGCGGTCCGCCACTCGCCTCGGCGTGCATTTCTCGACGATCATCACCGTCGACGAGCGGGCCGCCGTGAGATTCGACAGTCATCGCTTGTGCGAGCTGCCCCGCGATTATCAAACCTACAAGGAGCTGCTGCTCGAGGGGACAAGAAAAGTCCTCGACAATGGAGCAGATCCGGCTCGGAAGCGAAGCTATGGGCCTTTAGCCTCTCTCTCCAGAGGCTATGACTCGACTGCGGCGACGGTGCTGGCCAAGGCCGCAGGCTGCGCGGACGCGTTCACGTACATCGATGACCGCTGCAGGGATCCGAAATGCGACAGCGGAGCGTCGAACGCGCGATTTTTCCTCGGGATGAGGTGCAAGGTGTATTCGCGCTGGCAATATCTCGCCTTGGGTAGCTGCCCGGAAGCCGAATTCGGCTATGCCGCGGCAAATTCTATGGTGCCCTTGGCCGCCGTCGAAGATCAGCTACCGGGTCGCATCCTGATCCTTGGCGACTATGGCGATACCATCTGGGACCCGAAAGCGGCCAAGGTTTCAAACCAGCTGAGTAGACCATGGGTGAGACACACCCACGGGCTCAGCCCAGTCGAATTCCGATTGCGCGTGGCATATCTCGCCTTTGCGCCAGCGTCCATCGCAGCGCGGCACAACCGGATCATCCACGACATAGCAACTTCGGAGGCGATGCGCCCGTGGTCCGTGGGCGGGGGCTACGATCGGCCGATACCGCGGCGGATCGCCGAGGAGGCCGGATTGCCGCGAGACCGCTTTGGCATTGACAAAGTCGCCTCCAGCCATAGCCACCTCAGAGACCCAAGTCGATTTTCAGAAAAAGGCCTGAATCATTACCGTCGTTTCGTCAGCCAGCGCCATGCGGAAGTCCCTCGGCCCATCTATAACTACTGGCGAGCACGCGCGCGGTGGCGTCATTACCTATGGACCAACACCAACGGACACGAAGATCTCCGCTATGTGCATTCGACGCCTCTGCAGCGCCATTTCCCTTTTATCCTGAATGCCAAACCCATCCCTATACCCTGGGATTACATGTTTACGTTTCAGTGGACTGTGGCGTCGATGCGAAGTCGGTATGCGTTGCCACAGGTCTCGGTTCATGCTTAGGCGACAGAGGACCACTGCACAATGTTTGCAGTGGAAGCGCCAACGAAGGGCGCGACTGGCAAGAGCAATGCGGAGTTCGTATCGCACCTTATCCGCATCGCGTGTCGGACTCTTCGTCCGTAGTTGCGGATCATCGCGGCGGCGTCGGGATTGGCGGATCGCATTGAGCACCACGGCGAAGCGACGATTGGCGAGCGACAGCATCAAGCGACGAAGAACGTGGTTTCGCCGTCCGAAGGAGTGGGCCACACGAATCGACACCCGCTGAACCGATCACATCCGGACGCGCTGACCGTCGACGCCGAGTTTGTTACGCCGCCGAACAAGTAGCCTTGGTGGGAGCGCGCTGACAGCGCCGGCCCTCCGGGAGCCAAAATTCATTCAATGCATGGCTCGGCGGCGAGCTGAAACAGCCTCAACGCGCGCCGCCTCTGGCGCGACCGATCAGCTCCCGGATCCGTTCCGCAAACACCGTCAGACGCTCGTCGCGCACGGCATTGACGGACCTGTCGCGATCGCTGAAATACTCATCAGTCAAGCGGTTACTGAGATCCTGGCCTGCCCATCTTTGTCTCTTGCGCTCGAACTCTTGCCGCGACTTGAGCATATAGTGGTGCAAGCGGAGTGCGCCGTCTGTTATGAGACTGGAGAATCCCGGATGATCAGGGCGAGGCGGCAGGGGACACCCGTCCGAGAGCACGTAGGTGCCCGAAGTGAGGACGACGCTGTGAACGCTGTCGAACCGGATGATGCGATCGGGTCTTGCGATGGTCTTGAAAAAATGCCCTTCCGGATAATCGGCGGCAGCCGTCATCGTGAAGCGAGATGTGACCAGGTCTCCGGTCGACGACTTCTGACCAGATGAGCCGAAGATCCGTTGATTGACAGCTACTGCGGCGATCTCTGTCGGAAAGGCGGCAAGGGTCTGCCCCAATGGCCCGTAATCGCTGGCAAATAGGAATTCGTCGAGGTCAATAAAAGCAACATAGTCGGCGGCGCCAGAGAGTCGGCGTGCGCCATCGACATAGGCCCGCCGCTGGGTACGATCAAAACCGCGCGCTGAGTCAGGCCAGGATATGACCTGGATATCGATAGACTTGGCGAATGACCTTGCACGCTCGCACGTGTCATCCGAGGAATTGTTGTCGTACAGGATGACCCGGGAAACGCCTTGCAGGATATGGAACGCAAGCCACTCCTCGATATAGTCGGACTCGTCCTTCAGGATCGCGCAGAGCGCAAACGTAGGTTCGGCCGCCAAGCTACATTCTCGCAAGTTTATCGATGGAAAGTTACCATGCCCGCGCCATAGGGCCATCAACCCTAACCGAATGCGCAGCTCGCCGTGAGAGGCATCAGCTAGCGGCAGCGCTGACATCGCTCCTACAAGACAACGGCACCGCGGGCAATCTCATGCCGATGCGCATCTGACGTCGCTCGCCATCACTCACGACGCCCGTGCGATACCGACTTCGCTGGCTTCAAGGGATTGCGTTGGGAGAATCCGCTCGCGCGAGATGGGGACGCCGCGGGTTGTCCGCGTATTCGTGGATCACGCTCAGACAGCGTTCCAACGCCTTGGCGAATGCACGATTGTGCGGATCGAGCACTTCGGGGTGCGTCGAAGCGTTCAACCCGTCCCGGGAAAATCTTTTTCAATCGCGACGAATCGATACCCGCCAAGCGTTCATGGCTGGACAGAATGCACACGGGGCCTTCGTACGGCTGTACTTCATGGGCTCTAATCGCGTGCTCGAACGCCCTCGCGGCACGCACCGCCGCCCCCGCATACACTGGGTCATCGATGGAGGCGCTGATTGCGCCCGACTCCTGGCGCCGCTTCAGCCTCGCGAGCAATCCGTCGTCGGTCATCTTTTCCGCGGAAACCGGGAACGCACGCTCGGGCGGATCGAGCAGCAGTAGCGGCAGCACGGATTCGCCCTCGGCACGCAACCGGCGGCCCATGGCGATCGCAACGAGCGCTCCGGCGCAAAGCCCGCCAAGAAAGTAAGGGCCTTGCGGGCGCTCCCTTCGCATCTCTGCCAGGTACTCCGCCGCCATGGCCTCGATCGTCGGCTGCGGCGACCTTAAGCCGTCGAGCCCCGTGGCCTGGAATCCCCACACGGGCTGGTCGGCGCCGAGAAGCTCGAGGAAATGCGGGCTAATGAGCACCTGTCCGAGCCTGCCGTGGACGAGGAACAGCGGCGTCTTGGTCCCGTGCCGCCGCAGCGGGATGAGCAGAGGGATCGACCGCAGGCTTCCCCCGGCTGCTGCGCGCTCACGCCGGATCTCCGCCGCGATGCCGGCCACGGTGGCGCCTCCGCTCGGGTTCGCGAGCCCTACTCCGAACGTGTCGCGCAACCGGGTCTGCAGCTCGGCCACCGATAGCGAATCCCCACCGAGCAGAAAAAAGTCGTCATTACGCCCGATCGGCGCGAGCTTGAGCATCTGCGCAAAGATCCCTGCAATCGAACGCTCCAGATCGTCGCGCGGCGGTTCGATTTCCCGCTCCTCATTGGGCTCGGGTCGGTCCATCGCCGCCAGCGCCTTCCGATCGATCTTGCCGCTCGCGGTGAGCGGCAGCGCGTCCAGAAACACGTATCCTGCAGGCAGCATGTAGGAAGGCAGCACGCTCGCGAGGCGCCCGAGGATGAGCGCCGGATCGCGCTCCGCCTCACGCGCCATCACCAAATAAGCGACCAGCCGCTCAGGCTGCGCTGGCCGCTCGCTGCCCACCGCCAGCACCGCGACCTTCGTCACCCCGGCACAGGCCGCGAGCCCCGCTTCGACCTCCGCCAGATCGACCGTGTGACCGCGGATCTTGACTCGGCTGCCTTTACGGCCAAGAAAGTGCAGCACGCCCTGCTCATCGATGCGCCCGAGGTCGCCGGTGAAGTACCGGCGACTGCGCGCGTCCCTAGCATCGGCGGCAAAAGCCACCGCATCGAGCTCGGGCCGGCGCCAATAACCGGGACTGACGTACGGGCTGCAGACGACAATTTCACCCGCCTCGCCGGCCTCCGCCGCACCGCCATCGTCCCGGCGGATCTCGACGCGCACGCCGTCGGGACACCGACCAACCGGAACGATCGAGCCAGAGTTGCGCGGGCTGTTGTGTTCGACCTTGTGTTGTGCGATCAAGCCGACCTCGGTCGCCGCGAGCTGGTTGACGAAGACGCAACGAGCCTGCGTATGCGCTCGGAAGAGGTCGACGTCGCCCGCGAACACCGATTCGCCGCCGAGATCGATAACTCTCAGATGGGAAAGGAGCCGATCGGGCGGCAGGCGATTGCCCATCTCCCGGAAAACGGTCGGGACGGTATGAAGTACGGTGATTCGTTCGCGATCGAGCCAGTCAGCCAACCGGGCGACGCTCTCCCGCCGGATGTCGTACGCGCAAAGCGTCGCGCCGCTGAGCAGCCCGCCGAAAATGTCCATGTTGGCCGCGTTGAAGCTCAGCGTATACAACAAGGATAAGCGATCGTGTTCTCCGATCGCGAGCGCCCGCGCGTAGGCGTCAGCGAAGAACAGGAGGTTTCGATGAGTCTGAATCGCGCCTTTGGGCCTGCCGGTGGATCCCGACGTGTAGTAGAGATACACCGGCGCGTCGGAGGGCACTTCGGGCAACGGTCGAACTTGAGCGATGGGTTGCAGCCCTGCGATGTCGATCACCGTGCAGCCAGGCGGCGTAATCGTGCGCGCACGCTCGAGCAAACACTGCTCGGTCAGCAGTACGACGGGCTCGCTGTCCAAGAGGATGTTGCGCAAACGCTCCTCTGGATCGCCGGCGTCCACTGGAACATAGGCGTAGCCGCTCCGGCCCGCCCCGAAGATCGCCTTGATGGCGGGAGCTCTGTTCTCGAAGAACAGGCACACGCGCCCTGGAAGGCCCTGCCGCACGGCGACGATCGCGTGTGCGATGGCCGTCGCTGCGGTATCGAGTTGTCTGAAGGTGACTGCCGAGGACCCCTCGACAACCGCAATCCTCTCCGGGAAGCGGCTCGCGAGCTTCGCGAGTCGGGCGCCGATCGTTTGCATGCCGGCATCAACCGACGTGGTCACCCTCGATCCACCCTCGAGATGAAGTCGTTCCTGCTCTTTCGCGGGAGTTTGATCGTAGCGAACGTCGAGCTCGCCCGCGAGGAACGCCTCGCGGCAGGCGTTACGCCGCAGCTTGCCGCTCGATGTCTTGCGAATCGTGCCCGGCTCCACCAGAACCACCTCGGCGATCAGGCCGTGCACTCCGACAATTGCGGTCCGGATCGCGTCGGCGATTTCCGCATCGTGTCTTGGGCTTCCCGGCGCGACGGGGCGGAGTTCCTGCAAGACGACGACGCGCTCGTCGGCCCCGGTATCGATCGCGAATGCTACTGAACTGCCGGGGCGGGCTGAGGGATGGGAGTGCTCCGCCGTCAACTCGATATCGTGAGGATAAATGTTGCGGCCTCTGATGATGATGAGGTCTTTCAGCCGGCCGCAGATGTACAGCTCGCCGTGATGAAAGAATCCGAGATCGCCGGTCCTGAGGAACGGCCCGTCGCCGTCGGCCGTGATTCCGCCAAACGTCTGTTGGGATTCCTCAGGTCGGTTCCAGTAGCCTCCCGCCACGTTGTCGCCGGCGACCCAGATTTCCCCGACCTGATCGTCCGGACGGACAGCCCTAGTCTCAGGATCGACAATGCGAACGCGCTCGACAGCAGGAGGCGTACCGCAGCTCGTGAACGACTGCGTTATGGAAGAGTCAACGGCCACGCGTGGCAATATCAGACCTTCCTGCAGCGACACTCGGTCAACGATTAGCGCCCGGGGGACCTGGAACCGCTGCGAATCGGACACGAGAAGTGTAGCTTCCGCCAGCCCGTACCCTGAATAGAAGGCCGACGCGGTGAAGCCGAAGGGCTGAAACGCCGACGAGAATGCCGCCAGCGTTTCGCTCGAGACGGGTCCGCTGCCGACGCCAGCCCACCGCCACCCAACGAGGTCGAGTCCGATGCGCTGCTCGGGCGCGATGCGCCGACAGCAGAAGTCGTAGGCGAAGTTAGGTCCACCGCTCGAAACCGAGCGACAACCAGACATGGCACGTAGCCAGCGCACGGGCTTTTCCAGGAAGGCCTCGGTTGACATCAGCACGCTCCGTCCGCCGGAGTACGCCGGCTGGACGATTGAATTGATGAGTCCCCAGTCGTGCGCGAGTGGGAGCCATGAGACGAACGTGGTCTCGATGTCGTATCCGTGCGCGCCGGCGATCATCGCTTCGTTTGCCAGGACGCTTCGGTGCGAGAGAAGGACGCCCTTAGGGTTGGCGATCGCTCCTGAGGTGTATTGGATGATCGCGAGCGTGTTGTCGTCGATCTCCGGCGGCCTCCACGCCAACGCGAGATCGTCCGGAACCGTGTCGACGAGTCCCCATTCGAAGCCGTCGAGCTGCGAGCGGTCGTCGAACATGCTCAGAACCACCCCGCGATAAGCGGTGGTCGTGAGAATGCGAGAGGGTCTGCAGTCGTCGAGCATCAACCGCAGCCTCGCTCTAGTTCGCGCGAGATGCAGCGGATCGAGCGGGTAGGCCGGCACCGCGGCCACGCCGGCATAAAGGCAACCGAAGAACGCCGTCACGAACTCGAGCCCGGTCGGGAACAACAACACCATCCGCTCGCTTCTACCCGGGAGGCGACCGAGCCAGGCTGCCAGCGCGCGCGCTCCTACGTCGACGTCATGCCATGTGAGGGTGCGCTCTTCCGCCTCACCGTCGGTCAAGTACGTGTACGCCGGGCGGTCGGCAGCGATGCCTGCGCGTAAGCGCACAAGATCTACAACCGTTCGACACCGCGAGCTGCGGGTGATCATAGGTTAATGGGGCTCCCTGCCGAAGACCATGGCGCTCGGTCACCGGGTACCGCGGGGAATGGCGAGCGTTTCCGGGACTGCGGGTCCGGATTTTTCACTCACGCAATTCCGTGAAAACCCTTCTGCGTTTATATTACACACCGAAGTTGCCTCCGACAACCATGAACGATCACTCGCTGCGCGCGAGAAAAGCCCGGAGAACAATGAAAAGCACATTTTCGAGAATCAAGCTCGTACTGGCGACTCTGTTTATTTCTCAGCTCGCGCTGTCGGCGCAGGCCGAGGTGACAAGCCTGCGCGTGGCGCGTCAATACGGCATCGGCTATCTGCAAATCATGGTGATGGAACATGAAAGACTCGTCGAGAAGCACGCGAGGGCCCAAGGCTTGGGCGACGTCACCGTCAGTTGGAACACCTACGCCGACGGCGCCGTTGCCAACGACGGGATCATTTCGGGCAATCTTGATTTCGTCGCAGGAGGGCTCGGTTCCTTCGTCATCTTGTGGGACCGCACGCGCGACTCGCTGGGCGTCAAAGGCGTTGCTGCGCTCGACTCGATGCCCATGCTTCTCAACACCCGCAACCCCAGCGTCAAGAGCATCAAGGACCTCACGGATCAGGACCGCATTGCGATCGCGGGCGTGAAGATATCCTCGCAAGCGGTTACACTGCAGCTCGCGTCGGCGCAAGCCTTTGGTGATGCGAATTGGAGCAAGTTCGATCACTTGACCGTCAACATGGCGCACCCGACGGCATTGCAGGCACTGCTGTCGAGCCGCAGCGAGATCACGGCGCACTTTGCGTCGCCGCCGTTCCAGTACGACGAGCTCAAGCACGCCGGCGTGCGCACGGTGCTGAATTCCTACGACGTCTGGGGCGGCCCACAGACGTTCATCCTGGCATGGACCACGTCGAAGTTCCGCGACCAGAATCCGAAGCTATACGCTGCGTTCCTGGCGGCATTGGTCGAGGCCACCGATTTCATCAACAACAACAAGAGTACGGCAGCGGCAATGTATCTGGAGATGACGGGCGAGAAGAGCACGTCGGTCGAGGGTCTTGCCAGGATACTGGCCGATCCCCAGCTCCGGTTTACGCTGACGCCCGAAAACGTCCTCAAGTTCGCGTCGTTCAGGGCCGGCACCGGCGTCGTCAAGACGAAACCTGATTCGTGGAAGGACCTTTTTTTCCGAGATATCCATTATCTTCCGGGCAGCTGACCGGCGCGCTGGCGTCGACTGGGATATGGAAGCGCTCGCACGCAGGGATCTCATTGGATTGCACTTGAGAACATGCTCGCCAACTAATTAGTACCATGTCTAGGACGACGATCCATCTCGTCAATCCGTTCGCCAGCGCATTCGGCGGCAGCGAACGGCGGGCCTTGGACTATCACGCGCTGCTCTCCGCCGACGCCGATGTGATTCTCTGGGCCGAAAGAGACCCCGATGTCACGCTCGCGGGCTACCCGTTCCGCCGGCTGGACCCTGCCGGCGGCACCTTGCCTCATGGCGGTACGTTGGTCCTTCTGGGGACGTTCGCCGAACGCAGGCACTGGCTCAAGGGCGCGCGGCCGGAACGCCTGATCATCGTGTACAACACCCCCGAACTTCACATACTGCGGAATCTACTCGAGTTTGCCTCGGAAGCCGCGCTCCCGAAGCCCGAGCTCGTGTTTCCATCGGCAACGCACCGCGCATCGGCGCAAATGGCGGGATTCGTCGATTGGGGGTTTTACGATTTCAATCTGTTCCGGCCCGCTCCACGACCCCAGGGGTCCGAGGCGTTTGTCGTTGGGCGCTTGAGCCGCGACAACGATTACAAGCACCACCCTCAGGACGTCCGGCTGTATCGCCAGCTGGTCGCGCGCGGCATTCACGTCCGGTTGATGGGTGCTACGGTGTTGCATGAACGCCTTGGCGGCAGCCCAGCGATCGAATTGCTGCCCGCCGGCGCCGTCCCAGCGCCCAGCTTCCTGCAGTCGCTCGACGCTTTCATCTATCGCACGAACCCGATATGGCGCGAAGCCTCAGGTCGGGTTGTCGTCGAGGCGATGGCTTGCGCGCTGCCGGTGGTCGCAGGCCGCAGCGGGGGCTACCGCGAGTTGATCGTGCATGGGACTAACGGATTCCTCTTCGATACGCACAACGAAGCCCTCGATTACATCGAAGGGTTGCGGACCGATCGTTCCCTTGCCCACCGCGTAGGCCACGCCGCGCGGGCCACGGTGGTCAGCCAGCTTGGGGAGGCGCATATCGCTCGCGTGCGCGAATACTTTCTGCACCCGCCATCGACGCACACTGCCAATTCGGAGCTCTCGCTGTAGAGTCGCCGCGTTTCGCCCATGAGGTCGGCGACACGCAAAGTAGTACTGCTCGACTTCCGGGTCCGCGATGAATTCGTCGCTCCAGAGCTTTGGTACCGATAGAACCGCTTTTTCGTTAAACTCTCTCTTTCAACGCATCTATGCCGCTCATTCCATGTCCACTGCCGAGGCCGGCGTCCAGGCCAGACTGCACGCGCTCATTGGAATTCTCGGCCAAGTTCCCGAACATCGTGATTCAGAATACTTGACCTAGGCGTGGACCCGAGCGGACCACCCGTGTTCGTGTTGGCGGGAGGCAGTCGGACCGGCAGCACGCTCCTCCAACGACTGCTGATCTCGACCGGCGAGATCATGATCTGGGGCGAGCACGGCGGCTTGTTGCTCGATGGGTTGCAGCGCATGGTGACGGGGATGGCTCAGTGGATCGAAACCGAGGGCGCGCGACATTTCGCCCGATTCACGAGCGAAGGGTGGAACAGTTGGATCCCGAACGTCAACCCACCGCACGAGGCGTTCGTGGAAGGCGCGCGGGCCGCATTGATTCGGTCGCTCGCGGTGCCAGCAGCGGAGCTTGGTTACCGGCGATGGGGATTCAAGGAGATCCGATACACGGGAGGCGCAGTCGAGCTGCTCAAAATGATTTTTCCCAATGCGGCGATTATTGTTCTGGTCCGCAACCCTGAGGCAGCGCTGCGCTCAATCAAAGGCACAGCGTTCTACGAAAAGGACTACCAGTCGCGGCCCGAGGTCTTCCTCAGCCGTTGGGCGACGGTGTCATTGTCACTGGCTCGCACCTGTCTTGCAGGCTCTTCGGTGCGCCTGTGGCGATATGAGGATATCGTCGCCGATCCCGAAGCGGCGATCGCCTCGCTGGCAGCGCACGTCGCGATCGACGCGGAGCGATTCGACCGCGCTGCGATTGAGACATACATCGGGGGCGTCCCCAACCCGGCGCGACCCGATCGCGACCCTGAGCTCGACGCCTGCGCAATATCCCTCGATGAGCGTGACCGCGCAGCGCTGGCCGCAGCGGAAGTACGGGACGTCGCGGCGCAACTTGGATACGCCCAATGACCCGATGAGGTCTGCGAGACCTCGTGCCGGGACCGGCATGGGAAGCACCATGGACAGCAGTGCGCCGCTATTGAGCGGGCACGAGCCCCGCGCTATGCTCCGCCGACCTATGGCTCCCGAAGCTCCGGTGCTGCGCCCTGCACGAGCCCTGTTGGGTTGGCTCTCCGACAAGCAGGCGAGGGGCGTACTGACCTCGCACCGCCGAGACCTCGAACTGACCGACGAGCAACGGCGAGCCGTCGAAGCCGCGCGAGCCGTTGTCGCGGCGCGCGAGAAATTCCAGGCGCCTTCGCCGATCGTCGCGCCTTGTCCGGAGGTCCTGCACGCACACCGTGCGGCGCTCTATGGGCACGAGCGGTTCAAGACCTTCCGCGATGAGGGTTGGGAGATCGCCATTGTCGATCTCACGCGAGTGTGTGTGGTGCAACACACGGTCGTAACGGAGCCTGACGCGAGGATCACTCGTCTGGATGCCAATGACCTTCCAGCGCTCGCCGACATCACGCTGCCGATTGCGGATCCGCAGCCGTTGTCCTATCAGGTCGATTCCCTGCGCAATGTAGCCGTGGTCGGCTCCCCCGATGGCAATTTGCGCGTGGTGGGCTTCGCCGCCCGGGAAGTGCCACGCGGCATCCACATGGGGTTTATTGTCGAGATCGCGACCTCCTACGTGCAGGTCGCCGAAGTGGGCGGGCGGTTCGTGCTCAGGGACGGTAACCATCGCGCAGCCGCGCTCGTGAAGCAGGGCATCACCAAGGTCCCGGCGCTCGTCCGTCGCTTCGTGCACGGCGAGGACCTGGCGCCACCGAAGGGCGTACTTGCGCCCGCGACGTATCTCGGAGAGAGGCCGCCGACGCCGCTCGATTACTGGGATCCGGCGGTTTCGGCGGCGGTTCTCGTCCCGCGGCGCAGGAAGTTCGTGCTGATCCAGGGCTTAGAGCAGAGCCTTGCCGAGTGAAGGCGGAGAATGATCGAAACGTCTAACGCCGGTTCCGCCTCGGCGCTCTTGCTGCCGACAGATTCGGTCGTTGCGGCCGAAGCGCAGCGCGAGCGTCCTGCACCAGCCAACGCGGAAGAATGGGTGCTGCTTGGCCAACGCCAGTTGGAGATGGGGCAGGGCGAGCAAGCCATCTCGTCCTTCAAGCGTGCGGTCGAGCTGGAGCCGGCCGTTGCCTTGCACTGGGGACGGCTCGGCAAGGCGCTGGCCGCCAAGCGGCGGTACGATGCGGCGGAACCGGTGCTGCAGCGTGCCTGCGCGCTCGACCCGAGCCAAC